>CAZDQR010000025.1:14923-18434 GCA_964507315.1 uncultured Roseivirgaceae bacterium | reverse complement strand
TTTAGCTTGGGAAGAGCCTTTTTAATAGCAGGAGCTCAGAGTGTGCTCACTAGTTTATGGGAGGTATCTGATCAATCTACTTCTCAAATAATGATGTCTTTTTATACATATTTAAAAGAAGGAAAGAACAAGCCAGAAGCCTTAAGACAAGCTAAATTAGACTATTTGAAAAATGCAGATGGTCTCACAGCCAATCCATATTACTGGGCTGGGTTTGTGTATACTGGTAAACCAGAACCTATTTATAAAAGCAATACTTTCTATTATTGGCTGGCAGCAATTTTTCTATTAATAATACTTGCTTCGATTTTCACCCAAAAGGCTCGACAAACAAAAGGTAAATAATTATTGAATCTTTGATGCTAATTCTCGTGCTTTTTTCGAATAGCTAGAGTTGGATTCTATTACTTTTTTAAGAGCTTCTTTGGCTTCTTTTCTCTTGCTATTTTTAAGAAAGTTTAAACTTAAATACCACTGAGCTTGCTTATTATATTTGCCATTTGGCAAGGTTATTACATTCTTAAAAGCTTCTTCTGCCTGGTTGTATCGGTTAAGCTCTAAGGCACAAACTCCTAAATAGAACCAAGTAGCCACATCGTTTTGTCCATTGCTAATGCTGTGCTGAAACTGCTGATGAGCATCCTCGTATTCTCCATTATTAAACAATCGCCAAGCACCTTGTTGGTTGGCATCGGAACGTACAGCAGGAGCTTCTACATTAGGGTAAATAGTGTAGTATGCTAAAAATAATTCTTCATTGGTTTGTTGATTATTCCAAATAAACCAAGTGGAAATCATCATAAAAAGGGCAAAAGCGGCAGCCCATTTTAACATAGGATGAAATCCTGAATTGCTAGTTTCAACTTCAAGATTAGTTTCTATTTTGCTAAAATTTTGGATGAGTTCTATTGCCTGTAATTCATCAAAAGCATTAGTGAGTAAGGCATGTACTTTAACTTCTTGCGTGAAGGCAGCATCGGATTTTAATCGGTCTTCAAAAGTTCTTCGCTCATCCTTGGAAAGTCTTTGATAAAAATAATCTTCGATGTAATCAGTTTCTATTTCCATTATACTCTTTCTTTATTGAAAATGCTTTTGAGCTTTTTTAAGCATCTTGATTTTTGTGTTTTTACAACATCAATAGATGTGTAATCCAATTTTTCGGCAATGATCGAAAGTTTTAATCCAGCAACATAAAACAAGGTTAGAATAGAACGGCAAGGTTCTCTCATTCCTTCAAGCTCCTGTTGCACTTTTATGCTTTTAGACTCCATCTCGTTTACACTGGTAGCAATAAAATGATAATGCTCGTTTAGCCTAACTTCATGCCTATTAATCATGTCATTTTTTCGATGATATTTATTAATCAAGTTTTTTGCAATGCCGAAAATATAGGTAGCAACCGAAGAATTGAGCTCCTTTATCCTACCGTGCTTTACATTTTCAAAAAAAATAATCATTGTATTTTGATAAATATCTAATGCCTCCTCTTTACTCAGTTTATGGTTACGATCAACCCATTGTAAAAAAATGGTTCTATTATCCTCATATAATTCATCAAACCAATCGTTATTTCCAATTTTTAAATCAGAAACCCATCGATCAATAGAACCTTCTTTACTCTTAGTGACGTGCATGTTTAAAATGTAAACAGAAATAAAAAATTAAAGTTTGTTAACCTTTCATATATAAAGGTACTAACAAGTAACAGCATACTTCTTAAAAGAAATTACAAACCAAAATTATTTATACAATGTATATTGCTAAAACCTACTTAACTGGCCTGTTAATTTTACTAATAACAATTGTTCATGCCCAAACCGTTTGGGTAGCCGATAATAATTTTAATGCGCCAACAGGAGCCAATGTGTTTAACACTATCCAAGCAGCAGTTAATGCTGCATCTGATGGCGATATAGTACAAGTACAACCCAGCCCTACTACTTATGGTAATGCAAGTATCGATAAGCAGCTGACATTGATGGGAATAGGGTTTAATGTGGATAAGGATGTTGCTCACTTATCCAATATGGGGGCTATATATTTAAGAAATAATATAGATAACTCCAACGATTCGGATGGCACTATTATCACTGGGTTGAATTTTACATTTTTATGGCCAGGGTTTGACACGGGTCCTGATTTTGTTCTGGAAAATATACTGATTCAAAATTGCCAATTTCAATACCTTTATAACATTAATACTTTAAATGGTTATTCTCCAATCGATGGGTTTGAGATTCGAGATTGCTATGTGTGGGGTAGCATCGGTGGTTATGGTTTGTATTTTAGTCTATTAGCTACCAATGTTATTATTAGGAATAACGTTATACTGTATGGCCATTATTTTCAATCCACTACGCCAGGTAATATTATTATTTCTAATAATATCCTGTTTGATGGTATTCAGATCAAAGCAAATGGCAGCAATGCCACTATTTTGAATAATAATTTTATCGCTTCATCTGGAAGCGATGCAGCGTTTTTTACAGAAATGAAAGATTGCATTGTAGCCAATAATGTTTTTTATGGTATGACCCCGAGCGTCTCAAATAGTGGAAATTCTACTTCTACAAATTTCCAGCGAAATTTATTTAATAATAATTTGGTGTATTCAACAGGCGATGATGTAATGCCTCCTGCAGGTGGAGGGGTTGGAAATACTGGCTCAGGTAATATTACAGGGACTAGCCCACTATTTACCAATGTGCAATTATTAAATACCTGGTCAAGTGCGTATGATTTTTCCTTACAGGTAGGATCACCTGCTTTAAACGCAGGTAGCGATGGTACCGATATTGGGATTACAGGAGGGGCCTTTCCATTTCCAGGCACCAATTTGATACTCAAAACCAGTGCTGTGCCAGTCATCCAAATACTAAATACAACAACGGTAATTAACCCTGGAGACAACCTCCCTGTTAGAATTAAGGTAAAGAGCAATTAATTTTTATCATTTAAACTAATGATGAAAACTAATCACAATCGTCATCCTCGCGCAGGCGGGGATCTCTTGGAAACAGGCACTTGTCAATTGCGGATTTCTGCTTACGTAGGAAAGGTAATCTTGATAATGCTTCTAACGGTATTTTCGTCCATTTTATTCGCTCAAAACGTAACTCAACTAGAGTACTTTATAGATAATGATCCTGGTTTTGGTTTGGCAACGGATATTCCTATCACAGCTAGCCCTGTGATAGATATCAACAGTATTATTGCTTCGGCTGCTCAGCCAGATGGGTTTCATGTGTTAAATGTACGAGCAAAAGATGCCAATGGTAATTGGGGGTTTTCAGAAAAAAGACAATTCTATATTGCTCCAAACTCATCCACTATCGATCCTCCAATTGCAAACACTACTGCCATCGAATACTTTTTTAATAACGACCCTGGTTTTGGGAATGCAACGAGCATATCCATTACTGCCAATATGATTATAGATATTAATACAATTGTTGTTTCTGCTGCGCTAACTAATGGCTTTCATACTTTAACTGTAAGAGCTCAAAAT
>CAZDQR010000025.1:0-14823 GCA_964507315.1 uncultured Roseivirgaceae bacterium | reverse complement strand
ATAAGAGCAAAAAACACTGATAATAGATGGGGTTTATCCGAAAGAAGATCAGTTTATATCACCACGCCAAGTACTGTATCAAACACAATTTCAGACATTGCTCAAATAGAATATTATTTTGATGGCGTTGATCCTGGTGTTGGCAATGGCGCAACATTACCAATAACAGCAGGCCCAATAGTGGATTTAAACCCTGTAGGTGTAGCCACTTCTGCGGGTTTAATAGATGGCCAACACACCATTACTTTTAGAGCAAAAAATGTAGATGGAATTTGGGGTATGGCCGAAACCTCCACTTTTGATGTGTTGGATGATTGTACTCAGCCAGTAGCAGCCTTTACGCCTCAATTGGCTTGTGCCGGGCAATCGGCAACTTTTACAGATGCCAGTACAAGTATTCAAGGCGATGCGCAATACCGTTGGTACCTAAATGGTGATAATATAATTGATGATACCACTGTTGGAGATGCATCCTTTACCTATAATGTGCCCGGTGTGTATGTGGTGGCATTAGCCATTAGGCAAGGTGCTATTTGTTTAGATAGTGTTGCAACTATCATTACCATTCAACCAGAACCCGTGGCTGTGTTTAGTGCTTCTGGCACTGCCGTAAACCAGCCCACTAATTTTACAGCTTCGGCTAATAGCATGCCCGCTGGTGCAATGTGGCAATGGGATTTTGATGGTGATACTAATGTAGATGATACTACCGTAGGAGCCACTTCGTTTACTTATACGTCAGAAGCTACGTATAATCCAACATTAACCATTACAGATGGCATAGGTTGTCAAATAACAGTAACAAATGCTATTACAATCTCTACTTCTGGTTCTGTAGGCGCACCCTCGGTTGCCTTTCTTCCAGAAAGCGGTTGTGTTGGCAATAACATAAGTTTTGTTGATATGTCTCAAAATATTCCTGCCAGTGCTACCTACAGCTGGGATTTTAATGGAGATGGAACAGAGGATGCAACTACTTTGGGAGATCAAAGTTATGTGTACACTGCGGCAGGAACTTATTCTGCTACTTTAACCATAGATTTAGGTGGCAGTACTATCGTAGAGACAAAAACAGTTGATATTGTAGAGATTCCTGTTATTGATTTTTTTGCAACCAACACCCAAGTAAATCAAGCTACAAGTTTTTCTGCCATAACTTCTAACCTAGAATCTAATGCAGTTTGGCAATGGGATTTTGACGCTAACCTTGTGGTAGATTCTAATACTCCAGATAATGTATCTTATACCTATAATTCGGAAGGAACCTTTAATCCTAATTTAAAGATTAGCAATGGTTTTGGCTGTGAAGCCATTCTGTCTAAGCCTGTTCTTATCACGGGAAATGGAGGAGGAACAACGCCTGTTGTTAAATTTATAGCCGAAAACGGATGTGTTAATAGCAATATTTCCTTTATTGATTTATCTCAAAACATACCTGCAAATGCTACTTATAGTTGGGATTTTAATGGCGATGGATTAGAAGATAAATCTAGTGTTGGCAATCAATCTATTGCTTTTGCAACGGCTGGTTCATTTATTGCCAAACTTGCTGTTAACATTGAGGGAACTATCACCGAGTATACTCAAAATATTGAAATTGCAGATGTTCCAGTTCCTGGTTTTAGTGCAATGGATGTATGCGAAGGCTTTGCCATGGTATTTATAGATGAAAGCGCATCGGTTAATCCTTCGGCAGAATATAGTTGGGATTTTGATAACGATGGAGTGATTGATAGTAACGATAAAACCAATGTCTCCTACAGTTTCAGTTCCGATGGCTCTAAGCTTGTTAAACTAATTATTTCCAATGGCTTTGGCTGCTCGCAAGAAATAGTGAAACAAGTTAATGTTATACCATTGCCAACTCCAGATTTTGAATGGGATATTGTTTGTACAACAGAAACGATTTCATTTAATAACTTATCAACCAATGTTGTAAGTGGCGCTGTTTATAGCTGGGATTTTGATGGAGATGGAATTGAAGACAACTCTACTAATGGAGATGTAGAATATAGTTTTGCAACAAAAGGAGTTTATCAAGCTTCTCTAACAATTATAAATGGGAGCGGTTGCGAAACGATAATAACAAAAACGATAGAAGTAATTGATAGGCCTCAAGTAGCCATAGATATTTTTGCTAAATGCTACGGTCAAGCCTCCCAAATGATAGATTTATCACAAAATGTAAGCCCATCTGCCACCTATGGTTGGGATTTTGATAATAATAATTTAATAGACGATAACACTGTTGGTAGTACAGAGTTTACCTACGCCTCTTACGATACTTATGTTGTAAACCTAACCATTAGTAATGGTGGAGGCTGTTCTTCCTCTGTTGAAAAAGTAGTAGTGTTTGCAGATGCAGCCACACCAGATTTTTCTATTAATAAAACCTGTGAAGACGAAGAAGTGGTGTTTACAGATCTATCAACGGATTTAGAAACAGGCGCCATTTATAGCTGGGATTTTGATGGTGATGATATTGAAGATGCGGCCACTCCGGGTAGTGCTGTCTTTACGTATGGAGATGCTGCAATCTATAATGCCACTCTTACTATTGATAATGGAGGACAATGTTTGGCCTATAAAACAATTCAATTAGATGTTACACCATCACCAGAGGTTGATTTAGGTACTGATCTTCAATTATGTGAAGAAGGTACAGTAACTTTTGATGCTGGGGTGGGTTATACCGCCTATCTCTGGCCAGATGGCTCAACGAATCAAACCTTTTCGGTTGATAAAGTGGGCGATTATATGGTTAGAATTCAAGATGCCAAAGGCTGTTTCAATACCGATACCATTTCTGTAAGCCTATTAGGTCCTCCAAAACCTTCTTTCGATCATTTTGTGGAACTATCATTAGAGGGGATTAAGGTGCACTTTACTAACACTACTACCAATGGAGATACTTATTTGTGGGATTTTGGAGATGAAACTACTTCTGAAGAAACAGATCCAACGCATATTTATAGTGATTTTTCATTTTATGAAACTTCGGTGTATAATGTGTGCGTAACCTCAAGCAATGCCTGCGAGCAAGCTCAATTTTGCGAAAGCATATTTGTTTCACCCACAGGTTTTATGAAAGAGGCAGGGGAATTAATAAGTGTGTATCCTAATCCCGTAAATAGGTTTGTAACATTGCAATTAGATCAGCAAAAGGTTAATGCTAAAACTATTGTAATTGCGAATAGCCAAGGGCAACTGGTTTGGTCGTCTAACACTAATCAGTCAATTTATAAATTAGATATGACGGATTATGCACAAGGAGCTTATTTTGTTCTAGTGCAGCAAGAAAATACGCTTTTATTCAAACGAATTATTAAACAATAAATAGATGAATATGAAGCCTTATTTATCAAAATATAAAGTGCCAACCGTAGTTTTAGGGTTGTTGCTTGCCTTGGTGCTAAACTCTTGCCAAACCACCGTAATTGAGGTTAACGAAGTAGAGTTCTTCATTACCAAAACCTGGAAAATTAAGGAAGTAGTAGTAAATGGCGAAAGTGTTACCGATACAGATCTTACTGTGTATAGGTTAGACCTTAGAGATGATTTTACCTTTAGCCGAACCACTATTGATGGTGTTGAAGAAGAAGGAAATTGGAAGCTAACGGCTGGTCTTTCACAAGTTATTTTGTTTGTAAACGACCCTAGAGAAGAACGCTACTTACTGATAGATTTAAAAGTAAGAGAAATGGAAATTAAACTTTTGCAAGAGAGTTTTAAACAAGGAGAGTTAGACATTAGGTATTTCTTAGAACCCACTAAAGGACAATGAAAAAATTTCAAATAGTATTGCTTCTATTTATTTTACCTGGGTTTAGTATTGCTCAAATTATGGTAGGGCCAAAGGTTGGATTAAATATTGCCTCTCAGTTTAAATCGGAGTTTACTGTACCCCAAATTGGCTTAGCTTATGGAGGAGCCATCGAAATACCTGTACCAATAGCGGAGGGATTTAGTGTACAAGGCGAGTTTTTAATTACACAAAAAGGCTATAAGGAACAATATAATGGCAAGGAAGTGTTTGATGAGCTAACCTCAACCTATTTAGAAATACCAGCTTTGGGTAAATATACTATTGATGGCATTAATGTTGGATACTACTTTTTAGGAGGTGTGTACTGGAGCTACTGGAGCAAAGGTAAATACCAATCGAGTGTAGATGGTGAAGAAATTATTTTTGAAAATTACAAGTTTACAAGTGATTATGATACCGATGGATTTAAGGATAATAGAAGTGATTTTGGGCTAATTGCCGAAGCAGGAATTACGTATGATAACTTAGGTTCGGGGCTCTTAAACATTGGCGTTCGTTATTCTCATGGCTTGGTAGCAACCAATAATTTTAAAAATCCAACATCAAGCGAAGTGCTAAAATTGAATAAAGTATTTACTGTTTCCCTTACATATTTCTTGTTTTTATAAAATGGGATTGGTTTAAAAATTAGGGTTATTTTTATTTTTTCTCTACTTTAATGGTTCGCTATAATAACAACCCATGTTCAGTATCCGTATTCGCCCCCGAATTAGAGAGTTCACTAACCATTCTAAAGAGGAGGTAATCCAAAAATTTAAAGCTATAATCAGCTCTGGTAAATACCCTTTTCAAGCTAAAATTATAGAAAACCATTTGGTTATTAAATGCCAAGATGAAAAGCAAGAGTTTTGGTCACCAGAACTTACCTTAGAAGTAGTAGATAATTATTTAAAAGATGATGAGTTTACCGACCATAAAGAACAAACAATACTACGTGGTTATATAAGCCCAAAGCCTTCTATCTGGACCTTTTTTATTTTTGCTTATGTTGGCCTTGGCCTAGCATTTTTAAGCTTTGTAGTGTATGGTACTTCACAAATGATGTTAGACCTACCTACTAATTTAGTGTGGTATTCTTTGGGTTGTGTTATAGCTATTATTGGTGTGTTTATAGCTTCTCAGGTGGGGCAACGATTGGGCGATAAACAAACAGATGTGCTCTTACATATGATTAAAGACGGCCTAGGCAACGGCTGATTTTATTTCAATAATACTCTTATCGAACAGTATTTTAACAGAAAGTCCACTTATTGTGTCTACAATTAGTTGGCCTTCTAGCTTGTCGCAAATGTTATTTACCATTTTCCAACCAAACGAATTGGATTTATCAAAATCGATATGTTCTTTTTCACCATTATCTTTTACTAATAGGGCAGTTTTATTATTTTCTTCGAAAATAGATACTTCAAGCAAAGGCTTACTTACTCCTTCGTAAGCATGTTTTATACTATTAATAGCTAATTCATTTATGATTAGGCCAAAGAAAATGGCATTATCTAAATCTATTTTTAAGGAGGGTATTCTACATTTAACATCAATAGCACAACTTGCATTTGTGTTAATAAGAACTCGAACAAGGTCTTTGGTGTAGTTCTTAAAATTGATTTCGGCAAACGAATCATTCTGATATAAATGTTGATGAATAAGCCCCATCGCCATTACGCGGCTTTTGCTATCTTCTAATACTTTAATCGATTCAGGGTCTTTTAATTTTCGCTGTTGAATGCTAAGTAGGCTAGAAATGGTTTGTAAATTATTTTTCACCCTATGATGAATTTCTCCTAATAAAATTTCCTTCTCTTTATTGCTTTCGTTTAGCTCAGTGTTTTGGTTATTGATTAAGTTCTGTTGTTTGTTTAGTTCATCATTTAGTGTCCTCAATTTTTTTGTTCTTAAAAAGTTAAACAGTAGTAGAAGAACAATAAAGAAAGCAATAATGGATATGATTACAATTACCAATGTGCGGTTTTTTAAATTTGCTTTAGATAGCTCCTGTTGTTTGTTTAGGTCATTTATCTCGAGCCTGCTCATTTCAACCTCGTTGTATAAATCTAATTTGGCCAAATCCAATTGAACCTTCCCTTTTTGCAAACTATCTAGCAGGGTGTCATGCACTTGCTTAATTTCGTACGCTTTTTTATAATCTCCTTTTAATTTATTAATACTGTACATTTTTTTTAGAGCCTCTACTCTTCCATATCTAGACCCAATGGCCGAAGCAATAGAAAAGGAAGAATCTGCATAAATAAGGGCTTTAGGTAAGTTGCCTAGTTGAATGTTAGCGTTAGATATATTTATCATTATACCCATTTGAGCATTTTTATGGCCCATTATTCTATGAAGTTTTAATGCTTTATCGAACGATAGTTCGGCATTTTTATAGCTTTCTTTGCCCATATAGGCAAACCCCATTTGGTTATAGGCCATGCCCAGTGTAATTCTAGTTCCTGTATTTAATGAAACTATAATTGCTTTTTTATCACAGTATATGGCAGAGTCAAATATTTCTAATTGCTTATAAGCCCTACCATACTCTAACCACCACACATCAAGCCCTAATCGCTGAGCTGTTTCTGCTGATTTTTTAAAGAAAAACAAGGCACTATCTCCTTGATTCAATCTGAGGTATGCCAAGGCTACATTTTGGTAGCTTTGCCTCAGGATTTTAGAGTCTTTTGGTGAGGTCCCTAATATGCTTAAGTTTTCTAGAGAGTTTATTAATGATTCTCGGTAGTACTGTTTGCTAAACTGCTCGTTTTCCTCAATATTAATAACTGTCCAATTATAGGTTTTGTAATTTCTTTTTATCAGAACTGTTTTTAATAAAATATCTTTCGATTTAACATAATCACCTTGTTTATTATATACTATTCCTTGAAAACCGTAGTTTTTTAAAATTCGGGCAGTATCGGATAATAATATGTAGGTATCAAGAGCCTTATTAAAATTAGATAAGGCGGAGTCATAATCAGAAGTATAGAGGTATATTAATCCTATGAGTGAATAATTTTGAGCAGTTTTAATACTGTCATTAAGCTCTGTGGCCAGCAATAAACTTGCGTTACTTCTTCGCAAGGCATCTACGTGATCTCCATTAAACCAATTTAAATAGGCGTTACTATACAGAGCATCTTTTATTAATTGCTTAGAGCCCGAGGCGGTAGCCAATTCCATTGCAGACTCTATTAATTTTACCGAATTATTATAATTAACTCGGCATTCATTAAAGGCGCTATCAATTAGAATTTTTATGTCTAAGTCTCTTTTTATGTTTGATTGTGCAATACTATTATGTGCAAATGTGGACATTGCTATAAGCAAAAATGTAAGGCGTAATATGTGGAGAGGAGGTATCAATATAAATATAGATTTAAACGATGTGGATTAGGTCTTTATCAAAAGTGATTTTTATGCATAAACCATTTGACGTATCTGTTTTTATTTCGCCTCCGAGTTTATCACTAATATTATTAACCATTTTCCAACCAAACGAATTGGATTTTTCAAAGTTAATATCCTTTTCTGTACCATTGTCGTGTACGCGTAAAATTGTCTTGTTTCCCTGCTCTTTTATAGTAATTTCTAATCGTGGGTGCGCAACATTAGCATACGCATGTTTTATACTATTTATGGCCAGTTCATTAATCATTAACCCAAAGTAAATAGCATTGTCCAGATCAATTTTGAGGGTAGGAATTGAGCAAGTTACATCTATGGCACACGTAGCGTTGGTGCGGACTAATATGCCAACTAAATCTTTGGTATAATTTTTAAAATCTATACTTCCAAACGTAGAATTTTGGTATAAATGCTGATGAATTAGCCCCATGGCCATTACTCTGTTTTTACTATCTTCGAGAACCTTAATAGATTCAGAATCGCTTAATTTACGTTGTTGCATACTTAGCAAACTGGTTATAGTTTGTAGGTTGTTTTTAACACGATGATGAATTTCGCCAAGTAAAAGTGCTTTTTCATTATTGCTATCAGTTAGCTCCTTGTTTTGCTTTTCAACGGTTTCATGCAGCTCATTTAGTTTTGAGTTAATGCTGCTAAGTTTTTGGTTTCTAATAAAATTAAAAACTAAAATAAGCACGGTAAAAAAGGCTAGTATTGATATTATAATGATGCTAAGATTTCGATTTTTTAAGTTAACCTGATTAATTTTTTGTTGTTTACTAAGTTTACTTATGCTCACTTTATTAAGTGCAACGTCATGATAAAGATCTAGTTTGGCTAAGTCTAATTGAACTTTACCTCGTTGGAGGCTGTCTATTAGCAAGTCATAGGTTTCTCTAAGAGCAAAGGCTTTTTTGTAATTTTTCATTTTTTTTTGCACTTGAAACTGAATTTTTAATGCATTAACAATGTCGTTCAGTGAGCCAATTTTTTTTGCTAATAGCAATGACGAGTCTGCATAAGCAAAAGCTTTGGAGAGCTTGTTAATAATAATAAATTGTTTAGATATATTTAAATAGAGCTTAGTTTGGGCACTTTTATGGAGCATTAATTTTTCTAAGCCAAGCGCCTTAGAATACTCAATAATTGCTTGGTTATGTTGTTTAATGGCTACATAAATATGTCCTTTAGCAGAATAGCTATAGCTCAATATTATCCTTGTGCCATGGTCTTTAGCGTCATTAATGCTCTTTTCTGCAGCCCAAAAGGCGGAGTCATAGAATCCTATCCTGGTGTAAGTTTTAGCGATATCGAACCAAATTGGGTCAGCGTTAAGCTTATTTGCAACCTCAACTGATTTTTTTAGATAATAGAGTGCACTATCTAGCTTGTTGAGCTCTCTAAAAATAAGTCCTACATTGCGATAAGCAAATCGTTTATTCTTCGATGCCTTTGATTCTGGAGGATAGTTTAATAAGTTGTTTTTAGCGTTAATAAGGGATTCTAAAAAATATTTCTGATTGTTTTTACTATCATCAAATCGAATTACATTCCAATCTGCTGCTCCAAATTGTCTTTGAATTACAACTTGTTCCATTAAGTTTTCTTTTGTTTTTAAATAGTTTCCTTGCTTATTATAAACAAGACCTATAAAACCATAATTTCTTAATACTTGAGCAGTATCCTTTATCGCACTAAAGCTTGTAAGACCTTGTTCAAAGCTTAGGATAGCAGAATCAAAGTCTGAAAGATATAGATAGATTAAGCCTTTTAGAGTATGGTTTTCAGCTATTTTAAAAGTGTCTTCTAGATGTTTTGAGATTGCTAAACTTTGTTCACATTTATCTAGGGCATCTAAGTGGCTGCCATCAAACCAATCTAAATAAGCACTGGTGTATAGCGCATTCATCATTAGGTTTGGTGATTTAGATTTGTCAGCTTTCTGCAGACAGGCATTACATAAGCTAACTGCATTTTTATAATTTACGGAATGCAATTCAAAAGCACTATCAATCATACTTATAAGTTCTAAACTATCGCTCTTAGTTATTTGAAACGCCTGAACTTGCTTCACAAATAGAAGCAAAAAGAGCAATAGTATTTTCCTTGCAGGTAGGAGCATCTTTTAAAATCAGGTTGGGTTTTTTAAAAGCTATAATTGGTGCAATTTAACTGAAAGTTTTAATTTGTGCAGTATGCAACTGAGGTATAACATCGTTCACGAAACCAAAGAAGGAGTCATCTTCAATCCATTTATTTGAAACGGACTATTGATTAGGCAAAACTTCGAATAGTACAATCCAATAATTCGGTTAAAAACTACTACATTTGTGCACTAATTTTTAAGCTATGTGGACTAATTTATCACACTTTATTTTAAAGTATAGACTGCCTCTAATCCTTCTTTTGATAGGCGTAACCGTGTTTATGGGATATAATGCACGTAAGGCAGAGTTGAATTATAATTTCGCCAAAGTGGTGCCTGATAGCGACCCCGACATGCAGGCTTTTATGCAATTCAAAGAATTGTTTGGTGAAGATGGCAGTATTCTGGCCATTGGTATTAAGGACAGCGCTCTTTTCACACCTGAAAATTTTAAAAAACTAAAATTTCTTACTGATGAAATAGAGAGTTTAGCAGGTATTACAAATGTTCTTTCTTTACCGGATTTGCCTCGCCTAACTAATAATAGGGAGGAAAAAAAAATCGATTTCGATAAAATATTTAAGAGCATGCCTGACAGCCAAAAGGAGCTTGATAGCCTTTTGCAAGTTACCATGAACCAACGGTTTTATAGTGGGCAGCTTATCAATGAAAAGAATGGAATGATCCTCATTCTTGTTTCGTACGATAAGTCGTACTTAAATTCTGATAAGCGAATAGGGCTAACCCAGGATATTATGATGGCTAGTGATAAGTTCACTAATGATACTGATATTCAATTATACTTTGCAGGTATGCCTTTTGTTCGATCGGTAATTGCAGGGCAGGTAAAAGAAGAGTTACAAATGTTTTTGGTGTATTCGGCTCTAATCACTGCATTTATAATGCTGCTTTTCTTTAGGTCGTGGATTGCGGTAGTATTTCCTATGCTAACCATTGTAGTTGTTGTGGTTTGGGTACTTGGCACTTTGGTATTAATGGGCTTTAAAATAACGCTTTTAACTGGTTTAATTCCGTCAATAATAGTCGTCATAGGTATTCCAAATAGTATTTATTTAATTAATAAATACCACCACGAGTTTTTAATGCATGGCGATAAAATGAAAGCTATTAAAACGGTAACAGCAAAAATTGGGTTGGTTACACTTATTACAAATGGAACAACGGCTGTTGGGTTTGGCGTATTAATGTTTACAGATATCGTAATTCTAAAAGAGTTTGGAATCATAGCCAGTCTTAATGTAATGGCCATGTTTGTGGTTAGTATTATAATGATGCCTATTGTGTTTTCTTATTTGCCAGCACCAAGTGATAAGCATTTAAAACACTTAAGTTTTACGCCCTTAAAAGGGGTTTTAGACACCTTTAGTAAGGTAGTTGCGAATTACAGGCCTGTTGTTTTTACCGTAACCATTATTATGGTATTGCTTGCTGGCTATGGCGCGTATCAGGTGCATTCAGAGTCTCATATGATCGATGACATCCCAGAAGACAGTAGGGTAAAGCAGGACCTTTACTTTTTTGAGGAGAATTTTTCTGGTATGATGCCCTTGGAAATTGTGGTTGACACCCACAAGAAAAAAGGAGTAACAAACCTTAAAAATCTTAAAAAAATTGAGGAATATGAACAGTTTTTAGCAGCTCAATCTGATATTGGAAACCCTGTTTCTATTGTATCGTTTATTAAAGCAGCAAGACAAGCTTATTTTAATGGCAACCCCAAACGATATGCTTTGCCTAAGAATAATCAAGAAAAAAACTTTATTCTTAATTACCTCAAAAATCAAGGAGATAGCTCTGGGTTACTTAATGCATTTATTGATTCAACAGGGCAAATAATAAGAATTTCTTTAAAAATTAAAGACATTGGCTCCGTTAAAATGGATTCGCTTATTAACAAGGTAATACGACCTAAACAAGCAGAAATTTTTGGAGATACTAAAATAACAGCAAGTATTACAGGTACTACTTTACTCTTTATTAAAGGGAATTCATTTTTAATAGACAATCTAAAAATGAGCTTTGTGTTGGCGTTTATCATTATCTCAATTATTATGGGAGTATTATTTCGTAATGTGCGAATGATTATACTCTCCTTAGTGCCAAACGTAATTCCGTTATTAATGACAGCCGGGCTTATGGGCTATATGGGCATACCTCTAAAACCAAGTACGGCCATTATATTTAGTATTGCCTTTGGTATTTCGGTGGATAATGCCATCCACTTTTTAGCAAAATACCGTCAAGAGTTATACAGTAATAATTTTAATGTAAAAAAAGCCATTGACTTAAGTATGCACGAAACTGGTACTAGTATGATTTATACGGCCATTGTGCTTTTTGCAGGGTTTGTCATATTTACAGCTTCCGAGTTTGGAGGTACAGTTGCTTTGGGCTTGTTAACTTCAATTACATTGCTAATCGCAATGTTTACAAATTTAATTGTATTGCCATCGCTACTTATTACGTTTGATAGCCAGCATCGTAAATCGGGCAGACACCCTCTTATTGAAGAGTATGATGGGCTATATGAGGACGATGAAGAAATTGAGTTGGGTAAAATAAAAGTATCAGAGAATGGGCATCATGTTGTGCCTAAAAATCAAAAAAAATAGCTTCTGTATTAATGAAATACAAAGAATACAAAGGGATTAATTATGCCGAAATGGCAACAGGTGTACTTAACACTTGGAAAGAAAATAAAATCT
Organism: uncultured Roseivirgaceae bacterium; assembly: GCA_964507315.1. Taxonomy (GTDB): domain Bacteria; phylum Bacteroidota; class Bacteroidia; order Cytophagales; family Cyclobacteriaceae; genus JAKISE01. The sequence continues at coordinate 2,726 of CAZDQR010000025.1, read as the reverse complement.
TTGAAAAATCGATAGAGACGAGGGAAGGAAACCCTGTTTTTACTTTTTATGAAGGGCCTCCTTCTGCCAACGGCACGCCAGGCATTCACCATGTAATGGCGCGTGCGGTTAAGGATATTTTCTGTCGATATAAAACACTCAAAGGGTTTCAAGTAAAGCGAAAAGGTGGCTGGGATACCCATGGTCTTCCGGTAGAACTTCAAGTTGAAAAGGAACTAGGTATTACTAAGATTGATATTGGCACAAAAATATCGGTGGAGGAATACAACCAAAAATGCCGTGAGGCAGTAATGAAGTTTAAAGGTGAATGGGATGACCTTACGGAGAAAATGGGATACTGGGTTGATTTAGATGACCCTTACATCACGTTTGAACCAAAGTACATGGAAAGTGTATGGAGCTTGCTTAAAAAGTTCTACGACAAAGGGCTTTTGTATAAAGGCTTCACAATCCAACCTTATTCTCCTGCGGCAGGTACGGGGCTTAGTTCGCACGAGCTAAATCAACCAGGCACCTACCAAGATGTAAAAGACACAACGGCTGTTGCTCAGTTTAAAATTGAAGGCACCGAGAACGATTATATTTTAGCTTGGACCACCACTCCTTGGACACTGGCTGCCAACACAGCACTAGCTGTTGGTAAGGGAATTGTGTATGTAAAAGTGGATACGTTTAACCCTTACACATTTCAACGCCAAACGGTAATTCTTGCCAAGGATAGAATGTCGGCTTATTTTAATTCAAAAGCTGCCGACATTGGCCTGGAGGATTATAAAGGAGGAGATAAATTAATTCCATACTCGGTTATTGAAGAGTTGAAAGGAACAGATTTAATAGGCACTAAATACGAGCAATTATTGCCGTATGTTAAGCCAGATGGCAAAGCCTTTGAAGTAATTGAAGGGGATTTTGTTACCACTTCTGACGGTACTGGGATTGTGCATATTTCGCCCACATTTGGTGCAGACGATTTTAGAGCTGCTCAAAAAGCAGGCATTGGTTCTATCCTTGTAAAAGATGAGGAAGGCAAAGACGCTCCTATTGTAGATAAACAAGGTAAGTACGTAAAGGAGATGGGTGAGTTTGCCGGTCTTTATGTAAAAAATCAATATTATAAAGCTGGAGAAGCACCCGACAAATCCTTAGATGTTCTTATTTCAATTAAGTTAAAAGAAGAGAATAAAGCATTTAAGGTTGAAAAATACGAGCATAGTTACCCACATTGCTGGCGAACTGATAAGCCTGTGTTGTATTATCCGATGGATTCGTGGTTTATTAAAACCACTGCTTTCAAAGATCGTTTAGTTGAGCTTAATAAAACCATAAATTGGAAACCTGAATCTACTGGTACTGGCCGTTTCGGCAATTGGTTGGAGAACTTGGTGGATTGGAACCTTTCGCGTTCGCGATATTGGGGAACGCCATTGCCAATTTGGGTAAGTGAAGACCGAAAAGAAGAAATTTGCATAGGTTCTATAGAGCAGTTAAAAGCTGAGGTTGAGAAATCGATTACCGCTGGCTTTATGACCGAATCTATTGGGGATGATTTCGATTTACATCGCCCGTATGTAGATGATGTGTTTTTGGTAAGCCCAACAGGACAGAAGCTTACGCGCGAAGCTGACCTTATCGATGTTTGGTTCGATTCTGGTGCCATGCCTTATGCACAATGGCATTATCCGTTCGAAAACGAAGAGATATTTAACGAAAATTATCCTGCTGATTTTATAGCCGAAGGAGTAGATCAAACCCGTGGTTGGTTTTTTACTTTGCACGCTATTTCTGTTATGCTATTTGATAAAGTTGCCTTTAAAAATGTTATGGCCAATGGTCTAGTATTAGATAAGAAAGGAAATAAAATGAGCAAGCGCTTAGGCAATGCAGTGGACCCGTTTAAAACCATTGCTACCTATGGCCCAGATGCCACACGCTGGTATATGATTAGCAATGCCAACCCTTGGGATAACCTTAAGTTTAAAGAAGAAGGTGTAGCTGAAAGCCAACGTAGGTTCTTTGGTACCTTACATAACACGTATAATTTCTTTGCTTTATATGCTAACCTCGATCATTTTGAGCCTGGGGAATTAAATAAGTCTGTACTTACCGAAAGCGACCAATGGATCCTTTCTAAGCTTAATAGCTTGATAAAATTAGTAGATGAGGCGTACGAAAGCTATGAGCCTACCAGAGCAACTCGATTAATCCAAAGTTTTGTGATTGACGATATGAGCAACTGGTATGTACGCTTAAATCGTAAGCGTTTTTGGAAAAGTGAATTTAACGAAAACAAAAAAGTAGCTTACCAAACCTTGCACACTTGCTTAAAAACGGTAGCAAAGTTGGCTTCGCCAGTAGCTCCATTTTATTGCGATAACCTATACCACGATTTAACAGAATCGGAAGCAAACAAATCAGAGTCGGTTCATTTGGCAAACTACCCTGAAGTAGATGAAGCTTTGATTGACACTGATTTAGAGGTGCGGATGAGCCTAGCTCAAAACATTTCATCTTTAGTGCACTCTCTTCGTAAAAAGTATAAAATTAAGGTAAGGCAACCATTGTCTAAGATATTAATTCCTGTGCTTGATAAGGATTTTGAGATCCACGTGAAAGCGGTAGAAGACATTATTTTATCAGAAATAAACGTCAAACATATTGAGTATATGGATGATGCCTCTGGTGTGTTAGTGAAAAAGATAAAACCTAATTTTAGAAGCCTTGGTAAA
>CAZDQR010000024.1:0-19024 GCA_964507315.1 uncultured Roseivirgaceae bacterium | reverse complement strand
GTAATCTTTAAACGAACTTGGTGAGTAGTTCTGTTAGAGTAAATAGAAATACGTTTTAAAGAACTCAACATTTCCATTCTATCAATGGTCATTCTAATTGGGTTCTCTAAAGGAATAACATTTTCATAATCTGGGTAACGCTCATCGATTAAACGACAGATCATTTTAATGTGGCCGAATTTGAAAAACGCATTAGACACATTAAAATTAAGCTCAACATCTGTATTATCAGATGGGAGAATATTTTTTAATAAAGTAAGTCCTTTACGAGGAATAATGATAGAATGGCCATTTTCAGTAGCTACATCAACTCTTCTGTAGCGAATTAATTTATGACCATCAGTTCCTACAAACGTAGTATTAGTATCATCAAAATTAATGTACACACCAGTCATTGCAGGGCGAAGTTCATCGCTACTAGTTGCAAAAATGGTGTTGTTTATAGCTTTGTATAAAACCTCTGTAGATAGGTTGTTTACAGTAAAATCTGCTTGCACATCTGGCACCTTAGGGAAATCTGTAGCATTTTCGCCTGCTAATTTATAATGTCCGTTGTCGCTGCTAATTTCTATGCTATATGAAGCATCATCAATTGAGAATGTAACAGGTTGCTCAGGTAAGTTCTTTAAAGTATCTAATAATATTTTTGCAGGCACTGCAATACTTCCGGCTTCGCTCGATTCTACATCAAGTTCCGTTATAATAGAAGTTTGTAAATCCGAAGCAGTAACAATTAATTTACCATCACTAATTTCGAACAGGAAATTCTCTAAAATGGGAACAACTGGGTTGGTTGTAATAACCCCTTGAATATTAGATAATTGCTTGAGAAGTACGGATGAAGAAACTATGAATTTCATTTATAATTTTTATTAGATACAGTTAATGTCGTAAAGGTATAAATATTTACTATTTCAAACTAGCTTAAACCAAAGTGAGCTACTCGAAATTTGATTTTTTTACTAATATTTCTCTTATTCTCTTTTTATTAAAAAGGCAATAAGTAGAATCTGCAGCCAATCCAAGATAATAAGGTCGCTTGTTTTCAGTGTTAAATAATTGAACACTTTCGGTAAAACCAGCCAATGTAGTGGTAGAAAGCTTTGCAAAAGGCAATTGAGAAGTAACTCGAGCTACCTCATATTTATCATATTCTTGTGGTACTAAATATTGATCGGTTTGTAAGAACAATAAGTTTTCGAGCGAAGTTATTAACTGTGTACTATCGGCATTAAGCCCTACAACTTCGAAAAAACTATTTTTATACCTAAACTCAATGCTGTCATTTGGATAGTTAATTTTAAGGCTATTTAAATTTAAGAACTGAGCTGAAAATGACCTTCTACTTCGCCAGTCAGAAGTAGGAACTTGAAAAATGCCGGCTAGGTAACTTCTATAGCCAGGAATGTGTACAACATATCCATTTTCATCATCATCAATAATATAAGATACTTGCGAGTCTGCATTACCCCAGATAAAATAGTGCTTGATTTGTTCGCTGTTATTAAGGATTGATACTTCTGTTCCTTTTTGTTTTATTTGGGGTAGGAGTGTATCAAGCTGCGATTGCGCTAGTGTTTTTCTGATTTCCATTTGACTCAATACCGAGAAAAATACATCGCGCATATTAGGGTCAAGGTCGTATGTATCGTTAATCCTCCAAATACCTTTGAGATAACTAAGCTTATTGCTTGTGCTTTCTGATGTTAGGATAACATCGGTAATTACTGTTTGAGGATCCAATGTAAAAAGCCTCTTATCTATTGATAAACCATTACTATCTTTTAAATACGGTAATAGAGTAAGTAAGGAGATAAGTGCTCCGAATATTAAAAGAAGACGTATGTTTTTTTGTTTTTGCATCAATAAGCTTCTTAAAATCGAGTGTATTTTCTTTTTCTAACCCAATTGTACACAAGGCCAAAAATAATAAGTAAAATTAGGGGTAGGACTAAATTAATAATTTGCCATTTTAGTTTACCGTCTTTAAGTTTTACTTTATCCAAAGGGCGTATGAGCACTTGTTTTGATCGAGCTGTTATTAATCCATTGCCTCTTGTTAGATAGTTTAATAGATTTAAAATTAAATCTTGGTTGGCAAATGTTTGGTTGGTAAATGGGTCGTAGCCTAAAGGTAGAGGTTGATTAGTTTTAGGATCCAAGTCATTTCTACCTAAATCACCATCGCTAATAACAATAAGTTTAGAGGCTCCATTGGGCTTAAAGCTTTCTTTATTTTGCCCTGTGGGCAAGAATTTATTTTTAAAGAAGGAGTTAAACTCTCCTTCGAGCAAATAGGCCATTGGTACATTTTTGGTCGTAAATTTAGCAGGATCGAGCTCACGTTGCATTAAATTAATATCCACAAATGTGGGGCTCATGAGCTTACGAGAATAGGGCGATGAGGAGAATAATAATGTTTTTGTAATGCCTGTTGCTTTTACTGTATCAATGCTACTGGCAAATCTAGTAAGTGTAGCATCTAAGTTTCTAACCGTGGTGTGCTTAGAATATTCGTTTATTACCGGAAAGTAAGGCCATTGCAGTAATTGTATTTTGGCTTGCTCTCCTTCGTTGCCAACAACAATAGGATAGGTGCCTGATACAAAATCTTGTACTAAGTCATTATTAATTCTTACCCCATAGGTAAAAAGTAAATCGTCAAGATCTAAATCGTAAGGAAAACTGAATGTGCCTACATTAGCACTATCCATATTAACAGCTACCTTATCTAGCATAAATAAGCCTGAGCCACCATTTAAGAGATATTGGTCCAATTTATATTTATCGGTTACTGAGAACCTCGTAGTAGGCTTGGCTAGTAGAATAACATCTACCTTGGGGATTTTGTCAACGTCAGTAAGATTTATAATTTTAATTAAATAGCTTTTATCTAGCGCCCTGTGTAAGCTAACAAAATTTGCGGAATCAAGCTCGTTATGCCCCCTGATTATTCCTAATGTAGGTAATTCAATCGCAAGAATCTCTTGAATGGCATTGGCCAATTCATACTCCATTCCTTCGATGGATTGGTTTAGCCTTTGTTCTGGCGCAGCAGCTTTATTGCCTTTAAATAGCTGCACTCCTTTTTCTACACTACCATAAGAAATTACCACTCCTGGTACAATCCGTTTTTGTATCCGCTTACCTTCTTCACTTAAAAACACATCGGTAGGTTGTATGCCCTTTCTTGCCAACGACATCAAAAATTGGTTACGAGATTTTTGGCTGGTAGCTTGATCTGGATTTATAAACTGGAACTGAATCTTACCTTTAGAATACACCGAAAATTCTGTAAGGGTTTCTTCCAACGAAGTTCGCATTCTTTTAAAGCCAGCGGGTAATTCTCCCTCTAAATAGGCTTCAATATATATGTCATCTTCAAGGTTGGTTAATAATTTTTCAGTGGCAGGGGAAATGCTATATCTATTTTCTTCGGTTAAGTCTATTCTTAAAAAAAAGAATGAATCTAGCGAATTAAATAGAATTGCGATGGAGATGGCAATTGCAATTTGTAATACTAACGTTAGTCTTTTGCTTTCTAAGATCTTCATTTTTTATTGGCTAGTGAAAGTTTAGAAAAATAGAGAAAGCCCGCAATTACACTTATAAAGTATAGAACATCTCGGCTATCTAAAAGTCCTTTACTCATAGCCAAGTAATGATATTCGAGGCTAAGCTGTGCCAATGGTAACGACAAACTTGACCAAACATTGATGTTTGCCAAAGAGTTTAAACCTGTAAACAGTATAAAGCTAATAAATGCTGCAATTACAAAGGCCATAACTTGATTACTGGTTAGTGCAGATGTAAGTATACCTAACGCACAAAACACAGCAGATAAAAGCAATAAACCTATGTACGAGCCTGCAATGCCTGCGGTGTCAATATTGCCTACAGGGCTAGCTAATTCAGAAATTGAAAAATAGTACACCAACGTGGGTAAGATAGCCACTATTACGAGTGTAAGTGCTGCAAAATATTTGCCTAGTACTATTTGTAACGTGGTTACAGGCTTAACAATTAGTATTTCCATCGTTCCCGAATGAGTTTCCTCGGCCAACATTTTCATGGTAATGGCGGGAATTAAGAACATAAGAACAAAAGGGGCCATTTGAAAAAAGCTTCCCATATCTGCATAGCCGTAATCTATTACGTTAGTTTCAGGAAACACCCAAACTAATAAACCCATTGCCACTAAAAACACCGTTATTATTATGTAGGCAATAAAAGAACTCAAGAAGCTTGCGATTTCTTTTTGGTAAATATTAAACATCTTGGGTGCGGGTTAAGGTCGCAAATACATCTTCCATAGAGCATTGCACTTCTGATATTCCTATTAAATTAAGGGAGTGTTCCGTAACAAAATTCATAAATTCGGGACGAATATCTTCTTGGTTCGAAGCCTTTAGCTGGTAACGGTGCCCTCCAGTATTTTTAATTGCTACATCTTGCTTAAAAGTATGCAATAATGCGTCAGGCACTTTAGATGAAAATTCCACTTCAATAACCTGCTGAGATGTGTTTTTTTGCAACTCAGCAATGCTGCCATCAGCTACAATTTGTCCTTTATTAATTACAATGGCTCGGTCGCAAACAGCCTCAACTTCTTGCATAATATGCGTTGAAAATAATACTGTTTTTCCTATACTTACCGATTTTATTAAATTTCGAACTTCGTGAATTTGGTTAGGGTCTAATCCTGTGGTAGGCTCATCTAATATAAGTACCGAAGGGTCGTGTAATAAGGCTTGTGCAAGTCCTACACGTTGGCGATATCCTTTAGAGAGCTGCCCAATTTGCTTATTTTGTTCAAGCCCAAGTTGGCACATGTCTATTACTTCTAAAGTTCTTTTCTTAAGATTGCTTTTAGATAAACCATAAAAGCGACCACTAAATTGGAGGTATTCATGTACATACATATCCAAGTAAAGTGGGTTATGCTCTGGCAAGTAACCAATGCTTTTGCGCACTTCCAATGGGTTCTCCTCTACATTAATATTATTTATAAATACTTTGCCGCCAGAAGGAGCAATGTAGGTAGTAGCAATTTTCATTGTGGTTGATTTTCCCGCTCCATTAGGACCCAAAAAACCTACTATCTCGTTCTCCTTAATTTCGAAGGATATAGAATCTACAGCCTTTTGAAGGCCATATTGTTTGGTTAAGTTTTCAACAATAATCGACATATTCCTTATTTACCTTTTGGTCGAAGTGGTCTTACCTCAATATCAATATGATGATAATTTGGTGGAGTAGTTAATACGTGCATTATGGTAGAGGCAATATCTTCGGGCATCATCATATTATCATTCGCGTTTACAGCATCTATATCGTCAAAAAAATTGGTGTTGACCGATCCGGGATAAATAACGCTTACTTTAATGCCAAAATTGCGTAGTTCTTTAAACATAGCTTGCGAAATGCCACGTACTGCATGTTTTGTTCCACAATAGCCAGCCATCATCTCTATCCCATTAGTGCCGGCTATGGAAGATATATTAATGATATGGCCCATATCCAACTTTTTCATTTCAGGAATTACTAGGCGCGAGCAATAAAAAATACTATCTACATTGGTCTTAAACATTTGGTGCCATTCTTCATCTGGCATATCTTCGAAAGTTGCTGTAAAGCCTAATCCTGCATTATTAATAAGGATATGAATTTCTGAACCAAAATGTTTTACTGTTTGCTCGTATCCAGCTTTTACTGATTCGTTATTTCCGACATCTACAGGTGCAAAAAAGAAATTTTTATGTGTAAATTTTGGCTTTGATCTGCTCCAACCAGCCACTTTTACGCCTTGGTCTAATAAGAGTTTGGCAGTGGCTAAACCAATGCCTTTACTAACTCCTGTTACAATAGCTGTTTTATTTAAAATATCCATCTTATTTTTGCCGTTTAAAATAAAGCTTAGATTCAATTGTTGTTTTTTAGAACTGTACTTTTATTACTGCTCGTTACGCAACTATCTTTGGCTCAACAAAGCGCCAAATATAGTTATTCTTTGGGAGGAGAAGCATTTGAAGGGTTTATTCTTGTGCATCACGGATATTTAGGCCATTCTATAAAAGGGAGACCTTCTGGATTCGAACTTTCTCTACGTCAACAAACTAATGGGAACAAAGATTGGGAAGCAAATTATGGTTACCCTGAAATTTCTTATAATCTTTCTTATTATGACTTAAAGAATGATGAGCAATTAGGTAAAATTATTGCGTTAAGCGCAGGAATGGGATTTCATTTACTGGGGAAACCTCCATTTGATTCTGATTTTCAATTTTATTTTGGAATGGGTTTGGGCTATTCAACCAATCCCTATAACAAATATTATAATAACCTAAATAATCTAATAAGTAGCCGTATTACTTATAATGGAAACGTACGCCTCACTTACTACCATGCAATAGGTAGAAAAGTAAAAATTGGGGGAGGAATTAAGTTTACTCACTTTTCAAATGGTTCTATAAAAATTCCAAATAATGGATTGAATATAGTTACACTCAATTTGATGGCTAGTTATAAATTTGGAAATTCAAACTACGATTTTAAAGCCGCATTAGAAAAGAAGGAGCTTGACAAAAATGTTAAATTTGGTGCTATTATAAGGCTTGGCTTTGCAGAGGCTCCTCCTATAGGCTCGGGTGCAAAACCTGTTTATAATGTATCTCTGATGGCGCAAAAACGAGTTTCATTAAAAAGCATGCTAGAAATTGGTCTAGAGGGCTTTGCGAATAAAGCCATCGAAACTCAAATTGATAATTCATCCGATGAGGAAGTTAATAATACTGATTATAGGCAAGTAGGCTTACTGTTTGGGCATCAATTAGTAGTAAATAAGCTTACTGTTGTTACTCAGCTTGGGTTTTATTTATATAGACCCTATTACTCAGATGAGCGATTATACCAAAGAATTGGGTTTGCCTATTATTTTACGGATAATATTTTTGGCAGTATTACTTTGAAAACGCATTATGCTGTTGCAGAAGTAATTGAATATGGGATTGGATTTAGATTGTAAAAAGAGATGAAGTATTTTAATATGTATCTGTTTTTTGCCGTGGCTAACCTCGTTAGCTGTAATAAGGATGGCGCGGGCTGTTTTGATAAAGCAGGAAATATTACAGCAGTTCCAATGGATGTATCTCCGTTTAGCCAAATTGATGTAAACACTAATGTGGATGTGCAATTATTACCTGATGGACCCGATAGGGTAGAAGTTGAGGCTGGGGAGAATTTAATTGAAGGAATAAGGTTAACTGTCGTAGATAATGTGTTAACTATTGAAAATTTAAATACTTGTTTTTGGTCAATTGGCTATACTCACCCACTTGTAAGAATAAGGAATGCTAAGTTAGAAAAAATCATTCAACATGGGTATGGACGAATTTATTCTTCCGACACGCTTAGGCTTGAAGAACTTTCTCTTCAGATAGATGGTGCATCTGGAGGAATAGATTTATTAATAGATGCAGAAAGAATAAGATTGGTATCAAATGCATTGGGCCCTATTACATTAAAGGGGCGTAGTGTAAATTTAAAAGCAAACCATGCTTGGGGTGATGGGATACTGTATGCTAAAGAGCTTGAAGTAAAAAAGTGTACTATAAATCAAAGTGGTTCTAACAGAATGGAGCTTAATGTGTTAGGTGAGTTAAATGGATCGCTTAATAACTTAGGAGATGTTTATTTATTTAATCAGAAACCAACTAATGTGGCAGTTGAATTTACAAACCAAGGCAAGCTGATTGAGAAGTTTTAACCTCAATTTGAATTGATTTGTGTGGTAATTACTGTTTTTCTAAGATATGTAAAAACTCTTCCGTTTTGCTTGCCAAATGATTTCGATTTTCTGTTTTATCAGCTTTAAAGCGTTGGTATTCGGTACTAGCCAAATCGTATGTGCCGTATTTGCTCATAATAGCTCTAACTTCTTCCACTGTCATTAAGCCTTCATTATTATAGCTTAGAAAGATATACTTAAAATTAGCTTTTGCTATAAGCTCCTCAAATGCTTGTAACACTGTGCGCTTACTGCAATATTGCGATTTATTATAGGCACGTAATCCTGTTTTACCTTTGGGTTCAAAATTATCATATAAAGCAATGGTGTTTAGTAAGTGGTAATTAGCACCATATTGGCGTGCATTATACGGTGGATCTAGGTATAAAATATCTCCTTCTATTTTTGAAATTAGCGTATTGCTATCTTCGTTGTAAACAGTATGTTTTGAATCTGTAAGTTTAAAGTTTGCAGGAACTAGCTCTATTTTTTTGCTCGCAGTTTTCTTTAGTTGCTTTAAATAAGCCCCATATACAGATGCAGTATTGGCAACCTTATCAGCGCTTTCTAAGAGGCTAGCTAATAAAAAATAATAGCTATTGGAATCTATGAATTTATCTTTATACCATGCTTCTATTTGTGTTCTAATTCCATCAATCAGTTTTCCATTTTCATCCGAAAAGTACTGTCTGTCTCCATGGCCACTCCTACAATAATTAGAATAAATAAAACCCTCGATTGGTTGGGTTATTTTTAAAGTGCCTATTAGTTCTTCCCCATTATCAATTGCCTTGTGGTTGCCAATATAGTTTCTGTTAAGTACGTAACTATAAAATTCATAATCATTGGCAATGATTGATTTAGCCTCTTCCTTAAAACCCCTACCTACAATTCCTGTTCCTGCAAACAAATCACAAATTACCTTGTTGCTTAAATCATCGCCCGCAACGTTATGTATAGTCGATTTTATAAAAGGTAAAAGCCTCTGTTTAGAACCTATGTAATTCATTTAATAAGTAATCTGTGAGATAATAATAATTAACTTGAGGAGTTCTCTATCCAAATTATATCTGAAAAAATAGCTCTTTGATCAAAGTTAAAATTATAAAGATTTTTAATGTTAAAATGGGTTAAGTAAATGTCAATTTTATTTTTAATTAATGCTACTTCGCATTTTAGTTTCCAATGATTTCCATCTATATGGTCGTAAAAAATCATGAATAATCGGTTTTTGAAATGTTTTCTCCCTTGGTTACTCTGGTTGGCGTATAGCCAGTTAATAAGCTCCTTCGGATGTTGTTTTGCATATGCTATCGGTTTCCCAAATCCTTTTGGAAATACGGATGATTTGTGGTCGAATGGGATCTCGTTAATACTAAAGTCGATGAATTTGTGCTTTAGGTTTATGTTTGGCACAACCGATTTATGCATTGCAAATAATTGTTCAATGGCCGATGCACTCCAGAAATTATACCACCTGTTTAAAGCATAATTTTGTGTAGGCTTATCTAAGCTGGCAATAGCTTTGGTTAATTGACTAAATGACCTTGTATTATAAATAAAATTAGTTTCAGAATCCTTAGCATCAGTTTGTTTTACTCCAAACCAATTATAGGGTAACTTGGCTCTTTTTTTAAGAGATATTTCTACTAATTCTAAATTAAGTGGCTCCATCTATACTATACAAGATAGATGTTTTACTGATAAATGAAAAGGAAATGATATTAACCCTTATTCTTTTAACTCGTATGGGAGGTAATCGGAAACATCGCCACCATAACGGTGTACTTCTCTAATAATAGAAGAACTTATGTGGGCGTAAATAGGTGTAGTAATTAAAAAGACTGTCTCAAGCTCTGGATTTTGATTTTTATTGAGTTCTGCTATGGTGTTTTCGTATTCAAAATCGGTTGTATTTCGCAATCCTCTCAATAAGTACTTTGCATTATGTTTTTTCGCAAACTCAGCCGTGAGTTCATTATATATTTTTACAGATATTTCTGGTCGGTCTTTATACATATGTTCAATGTATTTAACCATAGATTCAACCTCAAAATACCTCTTATGCTTAGCTGTATTAAAGCCAATGGCAATAATTATTTCATCAAATATTTCAAGTCCTCTTAGTAGAATATTCTCGTGCCCCTTTGTAAATGGGTCGAATGAGCCTGGGAAAAGGGCGATTTTAGGCATTATTCACAAAGGTGTAGGTTGTAAACATCAAAGAAATAATGATCTTGCAGCTCATCAAACACAAATCCATAGTTATAAAACGCTGGTCTTTCACCAAATGAAATATGCTTAATGTACTTTATAAACTCGTGGTAATGAGTTGATTGTTTGCCAATATAGCCCCAGAGTACCACGTTCGTGGTTTGTTGACTTCTTTTTAATCCATTAAATACCAGCATTATGTACTTAATATAGTCCTGAAAAGTTTTTATGGCAAACTGATTATAATATTCTAACTTACCATTGCGAGAAGAAATAACGTGTAGTTTAAACCTATCTACAAAAAGAAAAATTGAATCTTCGGGGTAATTGGCTAGTTGTGCTAAAACGCCTTCAATAAGCGTACTAGATTGGTGCACAAAACCTATTTCAATAGTTGAGTAAACACTCCGATACCAATTATATAATTGCTTATTAAGAGCAAAACAATTAACGGCATCAGATTTTAAATGCTTGTAATATAGTAGCTCATCGGTTTCTCTATTTACCTTGCAATTGAGCTTAAGGTAATCGAATAATGAAGCTTTGTCGAAAAGCTTGGATGGTACAAGTGAAAATTTATTGTTTTTTATAGCAATTTTAACGCTACTCCAAAATCCTGCAGTTAGCAGTTCATGGTCATCAAAAAGCGAGTTTAAAATAACTATAAGCTCCTTGTATGTTTTAACTTTATTTAAAGCATAATCTTCTAATAACAAACAATTGCCCGTTACAGAATCGGTTACCGTAAATTGCAAATCACGGTTACCAGAAAGGATATGAAGATTATACTGGTGTAGGTTATCTACATCAAAATCCTTATCCTTTATTTTCTTTAAAAGTTTATATGCTTTTGCTGTTTTCAATTACTCCCAATTTCCGGCAGTAGTAACTTCTGTTCTTGAGCCAAAACGTAAAGGTTTTAAGTTATTGGCTTCGTTGTCTTCTTTCCGTTTAGGATCTACAGGTTTTGTATCCCTAACTTCTACCACATTTACCATTAACCTGTTTTTCTCAATTCTATCTGCAAATAAATCAAATTGTGCAGGAGGGTTGGTAAGTGGAATTGTTGCAAGGCGGCTAATATTAGTATTAGCATTAAATTTTTCTTCTCTTACATGCAATACTAAATCACCTTTAGTTATTTTAGTATTAGCAGCAATTTTTTCTATAGACATTATTACGCCTGATACTTTAGACATTTGATTTACTTTTTTTCCAGTAACGCTTACCATAGAGTATAATTTTTGCCCTTTTCTTATTTGCTGCCCTTTTTTTACAAAGTACTCAACAAAATCTCCATTGTCGGCAATAAACACATCATGGTTTTTTATGAAAATATACTCCTTGGCAGGAATTACGTCTATTGTATCTATGTTTACAACAATACTATCAGCACCATAAGCAAGCTCAATAACTGTTTCGCTTCTTGTAGTTATATAGTATTTTCCGTTATTAATAAAATTAATTAGGGTGTCCCAATTATTTGTATAACGACTATTTACTTCTTGAAAAGCTTTTTCAGCTTCTCTAATAAGTTTAAGTTTTTCAATAACTACAGCTTCAGATTTAGTAATTCTTACTTCTTCATCAATGGCGAATTTGATGCTATCAATTAGTAAATAGGCCAATGTTATAGCTATTAGTAGAGTAATGATCGAAAAAATTCTTGTTTTCATAGTTAATATATTTTGTGCAAGTATAGCTATTTTATAAAGTAAATCACAAAGATAGAAAACTCTATTTATTTTAAAAGGATGGATAAGGAATATACCCCGATAATTCAAAAAAGTCTCTTAGATTATTACAATAATGAAATATATGGTGTACTTCATTGCTAGGCATTTGTTTAATCTCATTCAAAGAGTACCATTTAACTGATTTTATAACAGTTAAATCTTCGGGGTCTTTGCCTATTATTGGTTCTCCATTCCACGATTTAATGTGATAAAATACTTCTATAGCGTGCAATGGGGGTTGGATGTATTCGGTAATAAATTTAAACTGTGAACTGTTAATCTCAAGTCCTGTTTCTTCTTTAACTTCTCTTAATAAGGCTTGCTTAATAGTTTCTCCAAATTCTACTCCACCGCCAGGGGGCGCAAAAAAAGCTTTATTGTTAATTAAGTGTTCGACTAATAAAATTTGGTCGTTATTAATAATTAGACCACAAACCCTCGTTCTAATCTTGTTTGTATAAAATAAGTCTGCATCCATTCTTTAAAATTGTTAGCCTTTGTTAATTTCAATGAAAAATAACTCATTTTTGATAACTTATGAAACCACTAAATCCAAATTTTAAGCTACGCATCGAAAAACACCTTTTAAATCAAGAATTTATGCATCATATTGGGTTTAACCTAGATGTGATAGAAGCAGGCAAAGTAGAAGGTAGAATGCAATTAGAAAAAAAGCACTTGCAACAAGCAGGATTAGTGCATGGTGGTGTAATTGCCACGGTTGCAGATATAGTTGCTGGTTTTTCTGCCTATTCGTTGGTAGGTGTTGAGGATAAAGTTGTAACAGGCGAATTGAAAATTTCCTATCTACGACCTGCCAAAGGAGATGTGCTCTATGCCAAAGGGTGGGTACTAAAACAAGGTAGAAAAATTAATTTTTGTGAAGCAGAAGTGTATGTGCTAAATGGAGATGAAGCCAAATTAGTTGCTAAGGCTACTACATCCATGATAATTATTTAAGACTAGCCAATGTCTAATGCTAGATAACTATTTACATAATACCCAACTATTAATTTAATGCCCAAACCAAGCCATTTATTAAAGCATCGATTTGCATTTGAGCCTACTGCCGGGCAGCTCAAATTATTCGATTTAATGGATGATTTTTTAGATCCCAAACATGAGTCCGAAATATTGGTATTAAAAGGGTATGCGGGTACAGGTAAAACAAGTTTAATCCCAGCGTTGGTTCATGTTCTCCCGCTTTTCAATTTTCAATTTTTATTAATGGCTCCCACGGGTAGAGCAGCCAAAGTAATGTCGGGCTATACCAAACGATCAGCTTTTACCATTCATAAAATTATTTTTAAGCAAATTGCAGATCCAGGTAGTGGCTTGCTTAAATTTAGTAGGTTAAAAAATTATAATAAGCACACTGTTTTTATTGTAGATGAGGCCTCTATGCTTTCCGAAGATGATAATTATGGGCAAGCAGGTGTACTAAGTCAGTTGATGGATTTTGTATTTGAGCACCCTAGCAATAGGCTTATTCTAATAGGTGATACTGCTCAATTGCCTCCTGTGGGGCAGGATAAAAGCCCTGCATTAGACAAATTTTTTATAGAATCTAAATTTAAGCGACCCGTTTTAGAAGTGGAACTCACAGAAGTAATGCGACAGCAGCAAGATTCGGGTATTCTTATCAATGCAACTAAACTACGTAATCAACTTAAAACAAATAAAGTGGAAATTGCTTTTGAAACGAAGCAGTTTAAAGAAGTATTTCGGATGACAGGCGAAAAGTTGGAAGATGGCTTGCGCTATTCGTATGATAAATTTGGGGAAGAACAAACAATGGTGGTGTGTAGGTCTAATAAGTCTGCATTAATGTTTAATAATCATATTAGAATGGGCTTGCTTTATAGGCAAGATGAGGTTGAGGCCGGGGATCATATAATGGTAGTGCGAAATAACTACCATTATGTGCCTACTGATTCTCCTTCTGGATTTTTGGCAAATGGAGATTATTTATGGGTTAAAAAAATGGTTAACACCGAAGAAATGTATGGGTTTAGGTTTGCTACCTTAGAATTTCAATTAGTGGATTTGCCAGATGCAGAACCCTTTGAAGCAAAAGTTATTTTAGATACGCTGCATACTCATGCGCCTGCACTAACTGCCGATCAAAATAAGCAATTATACTTTGCAGTGCTCGAAGATTACCAAGATATCACAAACAAAAAACTGTTAAACGAAAAACTGCGAGAAGACCCATATTTAAATGCTTTGCAGATTAAATATGCGTATGCAGTTACCTGCCATAAATCCCAAGGGGGGCAATGGAGGTCTGTATTTGTAGATCAAGGCTATATTACTGAGGAGCAAATAAATAAAGAATATATACGATGGTTATACACCGCTATAACACGTGCATCGAGCGAATTATTCTTGGTAAATTTTAATCAAAAGCTATTTAAGAATTAATTTAACCTTTAATCTAGCTGCAACGTAGTATTATTGAGGTTGAAAATAATTAGAATACGAAACCTCGGATTAATAAGGAGTATTAACTCATAGCTAATAATTATTTTTGTTAACCTGGTGGTTTTGTAATACAACTAAAAATATACAAATGAAAAGAGTATTAATTGCCCTTATTTTTATATCAAGTGTAAGTTTAGCCCAAGAAGCTGCCGTGCCTGGCCCTGCAATTACATTTGAAGAAATGGAGTTTAATTTTGATGATATTAATCAAGGAGATAGAGTTGAACATATCTTTAATTTTGAAAATACAGGAGATGCTCCGCTAATTATTACGAACGTTCAAACCACTTGTGGTTGTACTGCAACCAATTGGGAGCGCGAACCAATTTTGCCTGGCAAAAAATCTTCTATTAAAGTAAAATTTAATAGTGCCGGTAAAGAGGGAAGACAGAATAAAGTGATTACGATTATTTCTAACTCTGTTGCTCCATTAAATCAAATTAAAATTACTACAAACGTGCTTCCTGCAAAAACGGAAGATTAATGCCATCGCATTAATAATTAAAATATAATCTATTGAAATTTTCAGAATTTAATTTTCAAGATTCTCTCCAAGAAGGGATTAGTGCAATGGGCTACGAAGATGCAACTCCAATACAAGAGTTAGCCATTCCTATTGTGCTTAGTGGTAAAGATATTATTGGTTGTGCACAAACAGGTACAGGCAAAACAGCGGCATTTTTATTGCCAGTTATTGAGCAAATACTAAAGAGTAAAATTAAAGGAGTTGCCGCCTTAGTTATTGTGCCAACGCGTGAGTTGGCCATTCAAATAGATCAGCAAGTAGAAGGCCTAGGGTATTTTACAGGTGTGGGTTCTATGGCAATTTATGGTGGAGGTGATGGCTCTTCTTTTGAGCTTGAAAAGCAAGCACTTTCGGGCGGAGCTGAAATAATTATTGCCACACCAGGCCGACTTATTTCTCATTTAAATATGGGCTATGTAAAATTTGATACCGCTCAATTCTTAATTTTAGATGAAGCTGATCGAATGCTGGATATGGGTTTTTACGAGGATCTTGTAAAAATTGTAAACCATATGCCTGAGAAAAGAAATAATTTGCTTTTTTCAGCAACAATGCCACCTAAAATACGAAAATTAGCAAACACGATCTTAAATAACCCTGAAGAAGTAAATATTGCTATTTCTAAACCTGCTGCAGGTGTAGTACAAGGTGCTTTTATGGTATACGACAGCCAGAAAATTGGCTTAATTGCACACTTATTAACAGCCAAAAAAATGGAGAGTGTGATTGTTTTTTGTTCTACAAAAAAGGATGTTACTCTAGTTTCAGCTGCACTTAAGCATAAAAAATTATCAGTTGAAGGTATTAGCTCCGATTTAGATCAAACGGAGCGAGAAAAGATTTTAAGACTTTATAAAAACAAGCAAGTAAAAATATTGGTTGCCACTAATATTATGGCACGTGGTATTGATATTGATAGTATTGAGCTTGTAATTAATTATGATGTACCTAGAGATGCCGAAGAATATGTACACCGTGTGGGTAGAACGGCTAGAGCAAATACGCAAGGCATTGCCTTTACGCTAATCACTGAAAAAGACCAATACGAATTTGGCCAAATAGAAGAGCTTATTGAAACAAATGTTAGAAAATTGCCTGTGCCGGCTAAATTTGGGGAAACACCAACCTATTCTCCTAAATCTGCTTCTAAAGGTGGTAGAGGTAAAAAGTTTGTGAAGAGGAGGAAGTAGATTATTCTAATACCTTTGTTTAATTATTTTGAAGATAGTACCTGCGTTTGATGATAATATTTATAGGTATGCCTATTGTAGAGTTTGCAATAAAAGAAACCAGTCTTTGAGCAAAGGATTGGTTTGTGGCCTAAACAACGAGAAGCCTAAGTTTTCTGTTACTTGTTTGGACTATGATTTTGATAAGAATGGTTTGAAAACACTGTTAGACCAAAAGAGGAAATATTACAGAAAACAAAACGTTAAAATTCCCACTTTATATCGAAATATAAGTAACTCTACAGTCAAGTATACTGAAACTGAAAAATCTGAAAGATTTGGAAAACTAACAATTAGTTCTTTACCTGAAACATTTGAAATAAGAAACTCATCATCATATTTTTTTTATCTTTTTAAAGACAAGAAAATTATTCTTTTATTAGACAAAAATGGCATATTTATTTATAAGTATGGCTACATACATTGGAGGACTATTTTAATGGTGAGTATCAAGGAGAAACCGAATTTAAGGTATCCTCAAAGAATTTTAGTAATAGCTAGAACTAATTTCCAAGATGACTTTGAAATTAGGGTAGATCATTTAGATATCAATATGGAAATGTTGAGCCATGTTGTCGAAGTTTTTAAAGAAGCTTACTCACCTCATCTTTCTTCCTAGCATACCGAAATAATAAACAGTATGAACTTTAATAGAATATGAAACTTAAGCTATATTTAATTCTACCATTTTTAATGAGTTTTGTTTGTAATGCACAACCGTCAGAAAAACTTACTCCATATGTATTAATTGTTCAACCGATTGTATTGCAGTCTGATGAAGGTACGAACCCTGCTTTTATGAATTTACCAGAAGAGCTTGTTGATAATGCTTATTCAAACGCAGGAGTAGATTTTCTTTTTTTAGAACCTATTTTCTTTAATAATACCAATGCGCGAGATGGTCTTATCAATTTAGATAGTATTGTTAAAATAGCCAATCAGCAAGGGTATATAAAAGGACAAAATGATATTGTAAACATGTTTTTTGTTAACGCAATAGACGGCAAAAAAGGTCCGTTAGGAAGAGGAATGATGGGAGGGAACCTTACTTTTATAGCCCTTGGCAATGATAAAAGTAACGAAAATGTAAATATGCAGGCATTTGTGATTGCTCACGAGGTTGGTCATAACCTTTCCTTAAAACACGCAGTTGATGATACTAATGTGCCAGATAGCATACCTAACATTCAAGGGGATGGTGAATTTAAAGATAGAATTGACCCTAAATATAGCCTTAATCAATACCAAATAGATATTGTACTCAAAAGCCCACTAGTACATCCAAGAGTCGATTTTTTAGATACAACACGTGCGGCTAAAGCAATACTTGATGAGTCTTACGAGCCTTATTTTTCTCAATTGCAAATACGCGAAATAGAAGCATTTACAAATTCAAAAGTGCCAACAAGTAATCTTGAAGAAGCACGTGATTATGCAAAAGAAAAATTTTCCTCGGCAGTAACGGATTTTACAGAGGATGAGAAAAAATGTATTTCGTTTGTGGTAGATAAAACCAATGCTCTTTTGCTCAAAAATGGTATTACTTTAATGGCGTATCAGCCTTGGCGTTTTATTAAAATCGAAAATTGGCTTTGTGGTGGTTTTGCACATACAAGGGGTACCTACATTATATTAAGTCAGAAACATATAGACCACCTAACTAAAACTTGGAGTGATTCTATGACAATAGAAGACGAAAAAATACTTATCGAAAAAATGGGTGGTTTATTGGTACATGAACAAATGCATTCATTGCAGCGCACATTTAAATCGAAATTCGAAATTTTATACACTGATTATTGGGGGTTTACAAAAGCACATGTTTTAAATGATGAATCCATTCGAAAAGATCAAGTATCAAATCCAGATGCACCTATTGCTGAATGGTTAATTGCTAACCCAGATGACATTAATTCATTTTATTGGATTAGAACTTTGCTAAAAGAAACGGATAACATTCCTGTTATGGGAAAAGACTTTATGGATAAAGTATTTATTGTAAATAATAATAACGGGAGATATTCTACTGTAAAATCTAGTGATGGTAGTCTAATTCAAACTACCCTTGACGGTATTAAATTTTATAAAAATGCATTCCCAATTTCTAGAGGATTGGATCATCCCAATGAAATTTCTGCTTATATGTTTTCGGATTACATTAAAGCGTTAATTTCTGATACAAAACCATTTAGTGATGCTAGTGAAAATAGCTCGAAGAATATCGATTCATTTATTAAATGGATAAGCAAAGAAATGAAATAATAGCGTTGTGTTAAAAACAAAAAGGAGGCTCGTAGATAACGAACCTCCTTTTTAAGGATTAAATAATTGGATTATTTAAAAGCAGAAAGACCTGTTATTTCATGTCCTAAAATAAGCAAGTGGATATCATGGGT
The DNA here is from genome assembly GCA_964507315.1 of uncultured Roseivirgaceae bacterium. Lineage (GTDB taxonomy): Bacteria > Bacteroidota > Bacteroidia > Cytophagales > Cyclobacteriaceae > JAKISE01. The sequence continues at coordinate 653 of CAZDQR010000024.1, read as the reverse complement.
TCCTTCATAAGTAAGAACAGATTCTAAGTTGGCCATATGACGCATCATTGGGTAATCGCCTGTTATGCCCATTGCACCATGAATTTGTCGTGCTTCGCGCGAAATGTCTAAGGCCATAGCCACATTATTGCGTTTAGCTAACGAAATCATAGCTGTAGTAGCCGTTCCTTCATCCATCATTTTACCAAGTCTCCAATTAAGTAATTGAGCTTTGGTGATTTCAGTAAGCATTTCTGCTAATTTTTTCTGAATCAGCTGAAAGCTACCTATAGGTTTATCAAATTGAATACGCTCTAGTGAATATCTGCGAGCTGCATCATAACTATCCATAGCCGCACCTGTTGCGCCCCAAGCAATGCCATAACGGGCAGAGTCTAAGCACATTAATGGGGCACCTAAGCCGCTTTTGCCAGGCAATAAATTTTCTTTTGGTATTTTAACATTATCAAATACTAACTCACCAGTAACACTAGCTCTCAACGACCATTTGTTATGTGTTTCAGGTGTTGAAAAACCTTCCATGCCGCGTTCTACAATTAAACCGTGTATTCTGCCTTCTTCATTTTTAGCCCAAACTACAGCAATATCAGCCTTAGGCGAATTAGATATCCACATTTTAGCGCCATTTAAAAGATAATGATCTCCCATATCTT
>CAZDQR010000023.1:0-19430 GCA_964507315.1 uncultured Roseivirgaceae bacterium | reverse complement strand
AGTGGTTGATGTTGCTTTAGGAGCAGCCTTCTTACAAAAATTAAAAGGCTTATTAGAAGACCCCGTTAGACTTTTAATTTAATGATTAATGTACAATGATCAATTGATAATTACACATTGAAAATTGTACATTGCTAATAGCAATTCAAGGATAAAAAATACAGCAATGGGTAAAATAAAGATGAGATCAACAACTGTGTTAGCCGTTGTGCATAATGGCGAAGTTGTAGTAGGAGCAGATGGCCAAGCTACGATGGGAAGTTATGTAGCTAAAAGCAACGTTAAAAAAATTAGAACCTTACGTGAAGGTAAAATTGTAACGGGTTTTGCTGGATCTACAGCTGATGCTTTTACATTATTAGAACGTTTTGAAGAAAAGCTAAACTCATATTCTGGTAATATGAAACGTTCGGCCATTGAGCTTGCTAAAGATTGGCGAATGGATCGTTACCTGCGTAAACTAGAAGCGATGCTTGTGGTTGCCAACAAAGAAGAAGTATTGGTACTGTCGGGCACAGGCGATGTGTTGGAGCCTGATAATCAAATTGCTGCGATTGGTTCGGGTGCTATGTATGCACAATCAGCGGCTTATGCTTTAAAAAAGCACGCACCTCAAATGTCTGCAGAAGAAATTGTAAGAGAAAGCCTAACCATTGCTGCAGATATTTGTATTTATACCAACCATAATTTAGTGATTGAAAAAGTTAAATAATGCTTAAAATTTATCATAATCCTCGTTGTTCTAAGAGCAGGCAAACTTTACAACTAATTAAAGATGCAGATACAGAGGTTGAAATTGTTGAGTATTTACAGACTCCTCCAACTGAGGAGGAAATACGTGATTTGGTAACAGGCTTAAATTTACCTATCGAGTATTTGATTCGTAAAAACGAGGAAGTTTATAAAACAGAATTTAAAGGCAAAGAATATTCTGATGATGAGTGGATTAAAATTTTAGCAAAAAATCCTAAATTGCTAGAACGCCCTATTGTGGTAAACGAAGAAGGTGAAGTAATCCTTGGTCGTCCGCCTGAAAATGTGGGTCGATTTTTATAAACTTGATGGTGTGATTTTAATGGTTAAGTTCTTTCTTTGAGAAAGAACCATAATCACTTTGCTAAAATCAATTTCATCTCTATTTAAACCTTTACCAGCCTATATTTCTGATTTTATTAAATCAGATTATAATTTGCTAAAATATACACTGGTTGGTGTTTTTCTTGCTATTTGTATTGCCCTAAATTATTGGCTCTCATTTGAGTCCACTTATATTGCTGTACCTGATTTTTTTAGCCGAATATATCGATATGTTGCTTTCTACGGACTAGCCTATTATGGTGGTGTAATAATTACAGCTCTAACTAAAAAACCTGATAAACTTTCTTACTTAAAGAACCCTGCTTTTTGGTTGATTACCATCATCGGTTTGTTTATTCTTTCTGTTGATAATAGCATAGAAGGAAGTTATGCTTTAGCCAAGAAAATGGTTGGGTTGGGTTCGTATTTGTTTGTAGGAAAGCTACTTGCTGAGTTTAGAAACTTTGTTACTCTCTTTCTTCCATTATTAATGCTGTGGTTTTTTATAAAACAGAAAGGAGATTCCTTTTTTGGATTAACTGTGCGTAATGTAAGCGTTAAACCTTACTTGCTAATGTTAGTTATTATGGCACCTCTCATTTTATTGGCAGCACAAACTGATTCTTTTCTAGCAACTTATCCGATGTTTAAATCCTTTGGTATGGATGCAAAATGGGGTGTAAATATTGGCTGGCTCGTTGGGCTTTATGAGTTTCTTTATGCTTCTGCGTTTTTGTCTGTTGAGTTATTTTTTCGTGGCTTCTTAGTAATAGGGCTTGCTCGAATAATGGGCAAAGATGTGATAATACCTATGGTATGTTTATATGCATTTTTGCATTTCGAAAAACCAATGGGAGAGGCTATAAGCTCTATTTTTGGAGGGTATTTGTTGGGCGTTTTTGCTTACTACTCTAAAAATATTTGGGGCGGAGTATTTGTACATGCCGGCATTGCTTTGCTAATGGAGTTAGCTGCTGGTGTAATGAAAATGTAAGGAATTTACTTATTCTTTCATATTTACTTTGCTCATAGCCCTTTCAGCAATAGCAGTAATGCTTAATGATGGATTAACTCCTGGGTTTGCCGAAATCATGGAGCCATCTATTATATACATGTTTTCGTAGCCAAATACTTTATTATCTTTATCAATAACTCCTTGTGTGCTATCTTTTCCCATAACTCCTCCGCCTAAGATGTGAGCAGTAGAAGGTATGCCCGTTAAGGTTTCGGTAAGCATAACCACAGATTTGGAGTTGGTGAGTTTTGCATGTTTATTAGCGATATCATGGGCTTCAGGAATAAAAGCTGATGGCGCTTTCCCTTTGTCTACTCTCGTGCCAACCCCGAAAAAACCTTTCTTTAAGCGCAGTGTACTGTCTAGGCTTTGCATAAAAAGTAAAACAGAAGTGCGCTTAGCAAAGTCATTCACAAATATGGTTTTTATCCATTGTATGGGGGCTGTAAATGGAATGATTAGTAGCTTCAGAATTCGTAAAAAGAAATTATTCTCCGAAACCATAGGCATCATTACCAACCGCCAAAATCCTGAACCAGCTCCATATTTTACCGGTTCTAAATGACTGTTCTCGTCCAAGTCTATGATGGATCCAATGGCAATTCCTTTGGATAAATCTTTGGTTTTATCTAGAGATACATTTACGATTAGCGCTTCATTATTAGTACGTATATCGTTGCCAACCATATTGCTTAAGTTTGGCAAGCTTGATTTCTTTAGCTTTAATAATAATGGAATTGTGCCTAGAACGCCTCCGGAAAAAATGACACCAGTAGATGTAATTGAACTTGAAGAAGACCACCAACTAGTCGATTTTTTGTAAGTGATATTATAGCCCGAACTTCCGACTTTATTTTCTGCAACCTCAACATTATTAACTTCTGATTCTGCAATAATATCAACCCCTAATTGTTGAGCTAAGTGCAAATAGTTTTTATCTAAGGTGTTTTTGGCATTAAACCTACAGCCCGTCATACAAGCTCCGCATCCGGTGCAGCCTGTTCGGTTAGGGCCTTTGCCTTCAAAGAATGGGTCATCAACTGTTTTTCCTTTTTCTCCGAAATAAATGGCCACTTTAGTTGGGCTAAATGCATCTTCTTTGCCAATTGACTTTGCCAAATCTTGCATAGCAAAATCAGCTATATCTAGCAAGGGGTTTTCTGTAGCTCCCAGCATTCTCCATGCTGTTTCATAAAAAGGAGCTAACTCTTCTTCCCAATTAGATAAACCCGCCCAAGAACCATGGTTAAAAAACTTGCTTTTAGGTTTTGGCAATGTGTTGGCATATACTAATGAGCCACCTCCAACACCTACGCCCGAAAGTACCGTAACATGCCTGAACAAACTCAGTTTTAAAATACCAAATAATTTTATACTAGGAGACCAAAGCCATCTTTTAACATCCCAATTCGTTTTAGGAAAATCTTCTCCTTGATACCATTTTCCTTTTTCTATTACCAAAACAGAATAGCCTTTTTCGGCTAACCTTAGTGCGGAGACAGATCCTCCAAAACCTGAGCCTATGATGATGTAATCGTACTGTTTTTTTAGTGCCATAAGGTGGCAAGTTAATTCAAAAATTAATATTCAATAATGATGAATATTATTATTCAGTTGTATTTTTAGCAAATGGCTAAGAAAATAGTTCTAGTACCAATACCTGCCACTGCGTGCGATCCATCTGAGGTGGGTATTCCGTGTAAGTTAATGGCAAATGCTGGTATAGAAATTGTGTTTGCAACACCTGATGGTAAAAAAGCAACTACGGATAAAATTATGCTAACAGGCAATAAATTAGGCATATTAAAAGGAATACTAGCTGCACGAAAAGATGCTGTAGAAGCATATTTAGAAACCGAAAGATCAAATGCTTTTATGCACCCAATTTCGTATGATGATATTGGTAGACATAATTTCGATGCCATCTATTTGCCAGGAGGCCACGATAAACCCGTAAAAGAGTATTTAGAATCTTTAATATTGCAGACCAGTGTTGCTGCATTTTTTAAAAGTAATAAACCCGTAGGGGCTATTTGCCACGGTGTAGTATTAGTTGCAAGGAGTAAAGATGCATCTACAGGCAAATCAGTTCTTTATAATTACAAAACCACTTCTTTGCTTAATAAGCAGGAATTATTAGGCTATAACTTGACAAGACTTTGGATGGGTGATTATTACCTTACTTATCCTGAAATTACGGTTGAAGACGAAGTTAAATCAGTGCTCGAAAGCACTAAAAATTTTATACAAGGGCCAATAGCTGTATTACGAGATTCACCTTCTAAAATAGGCAGAGGTTTTTTTGTAAAGGACAGAAACTATATTTCTGCGCGTTGGCCAGGGGACGTATATAGTTTTTCACAGGCCTTTATTCAAATGGTTTTAGATTAAATACAAGTTTGATTAAATTGCGAATTAGTAGTATAAAGTATAGATATCAGAGGAATATTATACGATAAATAATGTAATTAATCTAAGTTAGCGTACTTTCGCTAAAATATTTTTTGCTTTTTAAATCGACTCGCACTTAGATTTAAAATAGTAACTCTGCTAACCTTCTTAAATTTATTCGAATGGCAATTTATAGTGTGATTACAGGAACGGGAAATTACATCCCTACGAACATCATTAAAAATGAGGATTTTCTTTCTCGGGAGTTTTATGAGAAAGATGGAGTGAAGCTTCAAAAAGATAATCAAGATGTGATTATGAAATTTGAAGAGATAACAACAATTGCTGAAAGAAGATATGTAAGCGATGATTTAGTAACTTCGGATATTGCTGCAATGGCGGGTGAAAAGGCAATTGAATCTGCCGGTATTAATAAAGAAGAGTTAGATTATGTAATTGTTGCTCACAATTTTGGCGATGTTACAAGCGAAAACAAACAATTAGATATTGTACCTAGTTTAGCGGCTAGAGTAAAGCATTCGCTTAAAATAGAAAACCCTTATGCAGTAGCTTACGATGTTCCATTTGGTTGTCCTGGTTGGTTGCAAGCTGTTATTCAAGCAGATTATTATATTAAGTCAGGCGATGCCAAGAAAGTATTAGTTATAGGTGCTGATACATTATCTCGAGTGTGCGATCCACACGATAGAGATAGCATGATTTATGCGGATGGGGCAGGAGCAGTAGTGTTAGAAGCGAAAGAATCTGAAGCTACGACTGGTTTAATTGCGCACAAAACTAGATCGGATACATTTACTCATGCCAATATGTTGTTTATGGGCAAGTCGTATAATAATACCAATGGTTGCGTGGGTAATCCTTACCTAAAAATGAACGGCAGAAAGTTGTACCAATATGCTTTAGAAACAGTGCCTATGGCTATAAAGGCTTGCTTAGATAAAAGTGGTACGGACTTGAGTGAAATAAAAAAAATATTGATTCATCAAGCCAACGGCAAAATGGATGATGCTATTGTAGAGCGTCTGTATAAACTATACGACTTGCCAGTATTAGAGGGTGTAATGCCTATGATTATTAAAAAATTGGGCAATTCTTCGGTAGCTACTATTCCAACGTTATTAGATTTAATTTTACACGGCAAAGTGGAGGGTCATGAAATCAATAAAGGAGATAAAATTGTATTTGCCTCGGTTGGTGCAGGTATGAATATTAATGCAGCCGTCTATATAGCGTAATCGGCTAGTTATCTATTGGCAATCGCTGGACTTTTATCACCTTTTTTTGAGGTAATAAAAAGGGCTCCAATACCTGAGAAAGCAAAAATCGCTGTTAATAGAACTGTGCCAAATGGAATTATGTCATTTAGGTTAAACCATGTGCCTTTTGTTATCCCAAATAGAATATAATAACCAACAGCGGATGAAACTGTCATTAAAACACCTCCTACCTTTTCTCTGTCCATTACTGAGGTGTAGGCGTAGATGTTAAACAAGATGTATCCCACATATAATGCTAAATTATAACCAATCATTTCACCATTTTTGTTGGCTAGTAATAACTCGCTCGAACTTTTATTAATAAACCCTATTTGGTAAAATAAAAAGGTGAGTAAAAGCAAGGTTGTTACTAGTTGAATCCACGCCCAAACAGTAAAAAATAAAGAAGGTTCAGTTGTGTACTCTTTGTATGTGTAAACGTCTTCAATTTTTGCTAATGGATATTGTTCCTCTACATCTTTTGGTCGCCAGCCCAGTGGGCGAAACCAAATAGTAAATTTATCGCTCCAACTTTTGGTTCTCCACGCATCTTTTGTTAATTGCCATAAATGGTATAAGCCAATTTTAAAAGGGTTCCACGTTCGTGGAGGTCGGGTTACTCCGTATACTGGTTTTACGCCTTCTATAAGAGGTTGGTATGTGCCAAATAGCCGATCCCAGATGCTGAAAATTTGTGAGAAGTTCTTATCTAAGTATTCCTTATTTATGGCATGGTGAATACTATGTTGTTGAGGAGTAACTAATATCCATTCTATAAATCCTAAATTGCCAATAAGTTCTGTATGGTACCAAAACTGTGCAAATAAATGGATAGGTACAACCAATGCGAATACTTCAACAGGTATTCCTAAAATAGCCGCAGGTATTAAAAATAGACCGTAAATAGTGATTTCTGGAGTAAAGGACTGCCTTAGTGCACAACCCAGAGTGTACCGCTCACTACTATGGTGAATAACATGGCTATTCCAAAAATAATTAACACCGTGCATTACTCGGTGCATCCAATAGCCTGCAAAATCTAAGCAAATGGCAGCTAATACATACGCATACCAATGATTGCCAACATTAAAAATATTTAAGTGTTTTAATACAAAAGGGTATGCAATAAGAGATAAAACACCTAGCCCAATTACATCTCTTAACGTATTTGTAAAACCTGAGCTAAGGCTAGAAATGGTATCGAAATTGGAGAAAAATTTTGAATTTCCATTTTTTATTCTTCCACCAATAAGTTCGATTATAATGAGTAATGTAAAAAATGGGATAGCATATAAAAGTGCCGAAGCATATAATTCCATAAGTACTTAGTATTAAATCAGTAGCTATTAAGCTATTTTCTAAATTAATTTTAATTCGCTTAAAAGCAATCTAAACCGAGTATTAAATTGAAATTATTTTTCTTCTTTCTCAAAATCTAATGAGGCAGAATTAATGCAATAACGTAAACCTGTTGGTTTGGGGCCATCATTAAACACATGACCCAAATGCCCGCCACAAGTTGTGCAGATTAGTTCTTCTCTATCCATACCATACGAGCGATCTATAACCACTTTTACGTTAGATTCGTTTATGGGTTGCCAAAAACTAGGCCAGCCAGAACCTGATTTAAATTTGGTGTCTGATTTAAATAATGGGGTGTTACATCCAGCGCAATGATAAATCCCATCTTTATGATTCTCCCAATATTTGCCAGTAAAAGCAATTTCGGTACCCTTTTCTCTTAATACATTATACTCTTCAGTAGAAAGCTCTGTTTTCCATTCGGCATCTGTTTTGGTTACTTTAAATTCTTTATCTTCCATTTTTGTTGATTGGGCAGTACAAAATTGTAATCCTATTGAGCTTACTAAGACTAATGTAAATATAAATCTGTTTTTCATAGTATTAATTATTTATCCAAAGCTAATTGGTTTAGTTAAAACGAATTGTCGTTACTAAGACAATAGTGTTATACTAAGTAATGATTAATTAAAGACCCATGATACGTTTCAATTTGTTATTAAAACGTTTTCTTTGCACTCTAATAGCAATCTGAAAAAAGAGATAAGAATAATGCTTAAGTCAAAAATTGAACATTTATTACAATCAACACTTCAAAGTTTATACAATTTAGAGGTTGATGCAGTTGTGCAACCTACTCGCAAGGAATTTAATGGTGCTTTTACATTTGTTACATTTCCGTATTTACGAGCAAGTAAAAAAGGGCCAGAGCAAACAGGTGAAGAAATTGGCAATGAGCTTATTAAGCAACCTGATTTAATAAAAGGGTATAATGTAGTAAAAGGGTTTTTAAATATTGAATTTACTGATGCTGCTTGGCTAGCTTCTTTTAACGAAATACTTAAAGCCAAAAGCTATGGTGTAAAACCACAAGATGGTAGCGAAATGATGGTGGAGTATTCTTCACCTAATACTAACAAACCCTTGCATTTAGGCCACCTTAGAAATAATTTTTTGGGTAACTCGGTTGCTCGAATTTTAGAAGCCAACGGTACCAAGGTGCATAAAGTACAGATAATTAATGATCGAGGTATTCATATCTGTAAATCAATGTTGGCTTGGCAAAAGTTTGGTGAAGGCGAAACACCTGAATCAACTGGGCTAAAAGGCGAAAAGCTTGGTGGTAAGTATTATGTGATTTTTGATCAACAATACAAAAAGGAAATTGCAGAGTTAGTTGAAAAAGGCATACCTGCCAAAGAGGCTGAAAAACAGGCTCCCTTATTAATTGAAGCACAAGAAATGTTGCTTAAATGGGAGCAAAAAGATCCTGAGGTATATGCTCTTTGGGAGAAAATGAATGGCTGGGTGTATAAGGGCTTCGAAAGTACTTATAAAACCATGGGTGTTGATTTTGATAAACTTTATTATGAGTCTAACACTTATTTATTAGGTAAAGATGAAGTAATGAAAGGTGTTGAGGCTGGGTTGTTCTATCAAAAAGAAGATGGTTCGGTTTGGGTGGATTTAACCGATGATGGATTAGATCAAAAATTGCTACTAAGGGCAGATGGCACTTCGGTATATATGACTCAAGATATAGGAACTGCCATTCAGCGATTTAAAGATTATCCTGCTATTACAGGTCAAGTATATACCGTTGGTAATGAGCAAGACTACCATTTTAAAGTATTGTTTTTAATTCTTAAAAAGCTTGGGTTTAGCTGGGCTAAAAATTGCCATCATTTAAGTTATGGTATGGTTGATTTACCTACGGGTAAAATGAAATCGAGAGAAGGAACCGTGGTGGATGCCGATGATATAATGCAAGAAATGGTTGATACGGCCGAAGCTCACACCAAGGAACTTGGTAAAATTGATGGATTTACTTCAGAAGAGGCTGCAAAGCTTTATAAAGTTCTTGGTCTAGGCGCTATTAAGTATTTTTTAATGAAGGTGGATCCTAAAAAACGGATGATGTTTAATCCTGAAGAATCTATTCAATTTCAAGGAAATACAGGGCCATTTGTGCAATATACTCACGCTCGTATTGCTAGTATTTTACGCAAAGCCGCTGCCGATAATATTAACCTTGCATCTGGTGTTAGCGATGTAGTTTCTTTAACCGATACCGAACGTGAAGGTATATTTTTATTAAGCCAGTTTAGAGGAAAAATCGAAGAAGCGGGAGCCGATTATTCTCCCGCTATTATTGCCCAATACGTATATGATTTAGCCAAGGAATATAACCGTTTTTATGCTGAATTATCAATCTTCAATGAGCAAGGTGTAGAGTTAATGAAATTTAGGATCCTTTTTTCTAAATTAGTGGCAGAGGTAATTCATCGAGGAATGAATTTATTAGGAATTGATGTGCCTGAAAGAATGTAACCCTGAAAATTGAAAAAATCATACCATTTATATACTTATGAAACACGCACTAAAACTAGTTGCTTTACTATTCGTTTTAACTTCTTGTAATGTGAGCAAAATTAAAAAAAGACCAACTGATTTGGCTCAACAACCCGCAAGTTCTATTTATGATTTTGAGTTGCCCTTATTAACGGGCGATTCTCTATTGTTTACATCGTTTAAAGGTAAAAAGCTACTTATAGTAAACACAGCATCAGAATGTGGCTACACTCCGCAGTACGAAGGCTTAGAAAAACTTTATAAAAAGTATGGTGATAAGCTTACGATTATCGGCTTTCCAGCAAATAATTTTGGTGGTCAAGAGCCAGGGACTGATGTAGAGATTGGTGCTTTTTGCAAAGAGAATTATGGAGTTACTTTTCCTGTATTTTCAAAGATATCTGTAAAAGGAGATGATATGGCTCCACTTTACCAATGGCTTACTAAAAAGGAGCAGAATGGTTGGAATGAAGATGCGCCCAATTGGAATTTTTGCAAATACTTAATTGATGAAAATGGTAATTTAATGGCATTTTATGGCTCCGCCATTGAACCCATGGGTGACGAAATAATTAATGCGATAGCCAACTAATGAACACCAAAGCTTGGATATCTGCTGTTAGATTAAGGACTTTGCCACTCGCATTAGCAAGTATTGGCATGGGTAGTTTTTTAGCAGCCTCACAATATTCGTTTAGGTTAGATGTTCTTATTTGGGCTTCATTAACTACAATATTTTTACAAGTGCTCTCCAACTTCGCCAATGATTATGGCGATACCCAAAATGGAGCAGATAATGAGTTAAGGCAAGGCCCAACACGTGCAGTGCAATCAGGAGTGATTTCTATGGGTACAATGAAAATTGCGATAGGTATTTTCGGTATTCTTTCTTTTTTAAGTGGGTTAATGCTGCTTCATATTTCAGTTGGGCTTGGTTCTGCTGTTTTCTACATGTTTTTAGCGTTTGGCCTAGCTAGTATTGGGGCTGCTTATTTTTATACGGCTGGTAAAAAACCTTATGGATATGCAGGATTAGGCGATATTTCAGTTTTGATCTTCTTTGGCTTTTTAGCTGTTTTAGGCACCTATTACTTGCATACATTAGAATTTGCATGGCTCAATTTATTGCCTGCTTTAAGTATGGGTTTATTTGCTACGGCTGTATTAAACGTAAACAATATTAGGGATATAGAATCTGATAAAGTAGCAGGCAAAAAATCTATTCCTGTTAGAATAGGACGAAAAAAGGCAGTAATATATCACTTGCTTATGCTAAGCATTGGGTTAGGCAGCTCGTTGCTGTTTGTGTACTTGCTACCTTTTGAATACTCAAGGTTACTTATTTTATTAGCTGCAATCCCTTTAGGCATTAATGCTAAAGCGGTAATTCAAAAAACGGACTCAAAACAATTAGATCCATATTTAAAGCAAATGGCCATTACATCGTTGATTTTTATGATTCTGTTTGGATTTTCTATTCTTTGAAAATTAATTTATATCATTTTTTTTATCATGAAAATGAGCTAACTTGAGGTGGAATTATAACTAACAAAAACCCATTTAAAGTGAAGAAAATACTTGTCCCTACCGATTTTACACCTACTGCAGAAAATGCCATTGAAACAGCTAGATTGCTAGCAAAGAAAAATGGAGCAGAAATCATTTTTTTAAATGTAATAGAGATTAATAGTGGAGAATCTTTAAATACTACTGGAGGCGCTTCTTCTGGAGCTTCTTTTGGCGATGGAATCATAATTCAAGAATCGATCAAGCGTTCGGAACAAGAAATGATGAGATTAGTGGATGTATCTAAATTTCAGGGAATTAAGGCGAGTTATGAAATTAAATTAGGCAACCCTTTTAGGCATATATTTAGTGCCGTAGAGGATCATTCTATAGACTTTATAGTAATGGGTACTAAAGGCGCATCAGGCCTTAGCGAAATAATTATTGGTAGTAATACAGAAAAAGTAGTGCGAAAAGCTAAATGTCCTGTACTATCAATCAAAGAGCCTTTAAATGAGAATACGTTTAAAGATATTGTGTACGCAACTAATTTTGGTGATAACGAAGGAGATGTTGTAAGTGCCATTAAAGATATTCAAGCTGATTTTAATGGCAACATTCATTTAGTTTGGATTAATACGCCAAATGATTTTAAATCGGATGCAACTACAAGGCCTCTCCTGGATAAATTTGCCAAGGATAACGGTTTAAAAAATTGCACCACTCACGTGTATAGTGATATTATTGCCGAGGACGGAATCCGAAATTTTGCAGCATATATTGATGCTGGTTTGATAGTAATGGGGACTAATTCCTACACCGGCTTAAGTAGATTAATTAGAGGCAGTGTTGCAGAAGATATGATTAATCACGCCACCAGGCCAGTGCTTACGGTGTCAATGAAAGAATAAAAATTCAATGTCAAAAAAGAATAAATGGAAGGGTAGAGAAGGTGTTGTCTTTTCTACAGGGAATGATTATGACTATTCCTACGATGGAGATGGGGAAGAGGAGACACTAGAATCTGGAGATCAGCTTTTGTATGTAGAATTAGATAAAAAGGCACGTGGAGGGAAAAAAGTCACGTTAATTTCTGGCTTTGTTGGTGCAGAAGATGATTTAAAAGCCCTTGGTAAAACCTTAAAATCGAAATGCGGAGTAGGAGGATCAGCCAAAGACAATGAAATATTAATACAAGGAGACCACCGAGATAAGGTGGTTGGCTTATTAAATGGGCTTGGTTATAAAGTAAAACGCAGAGGTGGCTGATTGTTGTCATTGCCTCAGGTAAGATGAGGCAATCTCTTCGGTCAACTGACCAGATTAATTATAACTTATGAGTGGATTCGGGGCATTGGATTTTATGAATAAGACCCTTAAGAACAATAGGGGTTTAATCAAGAAGATTAATGTATTTGACAGAATGAAGCTGTATAATTCTGCTTTAAGAAATACGAATGTTTCATTTAAAAAGACATCTTCTAAGGAATCACTTGAAAAGTTTAGAGCACAAACTTTAGCTGATAATAAAAAAGATACTTTTATTAAAATTTTTAAATTAATTGGAGTCCTTATGCTTCTTTTTGTTGGTTTAGGGATTCTTATTGGAGGTGTGTTTTTAGGAAAGGGCTAATAAAAGAAATATATGTTAGCAGGATTAAATGAGTTGATTAAATCAGATTCTGAAAGTCAGGAGTTATTCCAAAGTTTTAATAATGAGTTTAAAACTAAGGAAGAAGCATTGGCTAAACTGGCTTTTAAAAGAGCTAAAGTTATAGCTTTAATTTTGAGTGGAACTTCTGTTTTAGCTATCTTATCTTTTGTCTATGCGTTTACGATTACAATAAAATCTGAAAGTGAGAAGGTGAAGTTTGATACTCAGATTCAAACCCTTGAAATGAGGATTGAAAGTTGCTCAAACAATTGATTTTAGGATGAGGTAATAGAAAAATAAATGTTAGAGGAATTAAATGAGTTGATTAAAGCTGATAAAGAAAGTCAAACAAAGTTTGAGAGTTTTAAAGCTTTATTTTATGAAGAAAGGGAGTTGTTGGCTAAAAGTGCACTTAAGAGGGCTCGAGTAACAGCATTAGTGCTAGGAGCCGTTACTGTTATGTCACTATTATTTTTACTGTTTGCGTTTGTTACTAAAACAAAAGCCGAAGAGGAAGTAGTTAAGTATGAAGCTCAGATTCAAGCCCTAGAAACCAAGCTTGAAAATTGCGCTCAATAAAATAATAAATTCGATAATGTTATGAGTAAAAGAAACCCATTGATTGGCCTAATTGGCAAATGGCAAGGAGATAAAGGATTAGATTTAGCTCCTAAGCCCGATGTAGACGAATCTAATCCATACTATGAAACCCTTATTTTTGAAGCGGTTGATATTGATATTGAGAATGCAGGAGAGCAGGAATTAACTGCCATTCGCTACCATCAAGAGGTGAGAGAAAAAGCGAACGATGAAGTATCGCATAGCGAAACTGGTTATTGGATTTGGAATAATAATGATGATTCTATTATATGCGCCTTTTCAATTCCTAGAGGAGTAAGCTTATTAGCAGGGGGTAATTATAAAAAAACATCGGATGGAGGAATAGTGTTTAATGTATTAGCTCGAGTTGATGATCCGCATTATGGAATTGTACAATCTCCATTTATGATGAAAAAAGCAAAAACTACATCTTTTAAGCGAGAATTTAAGCTAAAAGGAGATGCCCTTACGTATGTGCAAGAATCAGCTCTTGAGATATATGATAAGAAATTTAATCATACAGATGAAAGAGAGTTAGTTAAGGATTATGTTCCCATCAGAGTCCTATATTATGGCCTCTGATTGGGTAAACTAAATCCTCGCAAAGACTTCTTATTTTCATCTCCATTTTTCACCTTTGTTTAATACCTTTCACTAGTGCAAGCGTTCGCTTGTGCTGTTTTTTTACAGATACAAATGACAACAGATCAGCAAAAAGACCTAAAAGCCCGCGTAACAGCCTTGCGGGGATATCTTTGACTACGACAAGAAACTAGAAGAAATAGAGGAACAAGAGCTTCTATCTGCTCAGCCTGGTTTTTGGGATATTCCTAAAGAAGCTGAAAAATCGATGAAGATCATAAAAGTTAAAAAGCTGTGGACGAGTAGTTTTGAAGATGTTGAGGCATCTTTCGAAGATTTGGATACGCTCTATGAATTTTTAGCTACAGGTGATGTTACCGAAGAGGAGATTAATAAGGAGTATTCTAAGAGTTTAGACAAAGTTGAAGCGCTTGAGTTTAAACGAATGCTTCGCAATGAGGAAGATCAGCTTAGTGCAATGATTGAAATCAACCCTGGAGCAGGGGGAACTGAAAGTCAAGATTGGGCCGAAATGCTCATGCGGATGTATATCATGTGGGCTGAAAAACAGGGCTTTACAGTAAAGCAAGTTAGTTACCAGGCAGGAGAAGCTGCAGGCATCAAATCCGTTACATTAGAAATTACAGGGGATTTTGCGTATGGCTATCTTAAGTCTGAAAATGGAGTGCATCGCTTAGTTCGGATTTCTCCCTTCGATTCTGGAGGAAGAAGGCATACTTCATTTGCTTCGGCATATGTATATCCAGTAATTGATGATACCATAAATATAGATATCAATCCTGCTGATATTCGATGGGATACTTTTCGTTCTGGTGGAGCTGGAGGCCAAAATGTAAATAAGGTAGAAACAGCCGTTAGGCTGCATCACGCTCCTTCTGGCTTAATTATAGAATGCCAACAAGAACGATCGCAGATAAAAAATAAGGATAAAGCCTTGAAAATGCTGAAGTCTCGTTTATATCAAATTGAAATTGATAAGCAAAACGATGCTCGCGACATTGTAGAAGACTCGAAAGGAAGCATTGATTTTGGCGGAGCCCAAATACGTAATTATGTGCTACATCCATATAAACTTATTAAAGATGCCAGAACAGGCATGGAACGAACAGATGTACAAAACGTGCTTGATGGTGACTTAATGGGCTATATAAAAGCATTTTTAATGCAGTCGGCAGGAGATACTGCTAATGAAGACTAAATATAATAGTGCAAATTGAGGTTTGTGCTACATTGTAAAAAGTACAAGCTGATGCTTGCACAAGGCATGTTATAAAAACAAAATAGATATCGAAACAATAAAAACCACATCGGCCTTTAACCTTCAATTTTGGTTATTATGTATAAGTTCGTTCTTGTTTTTTTCGAGCTTTAATATGATTATTCCTGAGTTGCCAAGTTATTTAACTTCTTTGGGTGGTGCAGAGTATAAAGGCTTTATAATTTCATTATTTACACTTACTGCGGCACTTAGTAGGCCTTTTAGTGGTAAACTGGCCGATACAATTGGTAGAATACCCATTATGATAATAGGAGCCGGTGTATGCTTTGTCATTGGGTTCGTGTACCCAATGGTTACTACTGTGGCGGGTTTCCTTCTACTTAGGTTGTTTCACGGGTTTTCTACAGGATTTAAACCCACTGGCACATCAGCCTATGTAGCAGATATTGTTCCAATGAACCGCAGGGGAGAAGCAATGGGTTATTTAGGAGTTTTTGGAAGTTTAGGGATAGCTGCTGGTCCTGCCATTGGTAGTTTAATTGCAAAATTTTACCCTATTGAGTATATGTTTTATGCTTCTTCAGCATTGGCTATATCATCAGTAATTATTTTGATGGGGATGAAGGAAACATTGCCAGATAAGCAAAGGTTTAAATGGCACCAGATGTATATTACGAGAGGAGATATTTATGAACCTCTTGTTAAGCCACCGTCTATTATAATGTTTTTAAGCGCTTTTTCATTTGGGATTGTTCTTACCCTTGTGCCTGATTTTAGTGATGTGTTAGGAGTTGAGCGGTGGTATTTTTTCGCAACTTTTACGACCGCATCAATTCTGGTTAGAGTAGTGGCTGGAAAAATTTCGGATAAATATGGAAGAGTTGCAGTTTTAAGGTATTCTACATTAGCAGTAATGGGAGCAATGATTTTAGTTGGAGCCTCGAATTCTGCAGTAATGTTTATTTTTTCAGCCGCAATGATTGGTCTAGCTGCAGGAATGAATTCACCAACAATTTTCGCTTGGACTATAGATTTGAGTGATCCTCTTCATCG
The DNA here is from genome assembly GCA_964507315.1 of uncultured Roseivirgaceae bacterium. GTDB lineage: Bacteria > Bacteroidota > Bacteroidia > Cytophagales > Cyclobacteriaceae > JAKISE01. The sequence continues at coordinate 3,162 of CAZDQR010000023.1, read as the reverse complement.
TGCAAGAGCCATGGCCACTATGTACATTGCCATGGAAGTTGGCATCGGTATCGGTGCTTTAATGTCTGGTTTCATTGCGGGTAATTCATTTAATAGAATGCCATATCCTTTTTATTTAGGTGGACTGATGGCCGGTTTTGCTTTTATATATCTGGAATTTATTTATAGGCCTTCTCAAGCTAAACTCACTAAGAATGAAAACTAAATATTGGCTATGGCTATTTATATTGGATGCTATTTTACATCTAGTAACTACCGTTTACACACTGCCCACGTTAAATCTAATTACAAAGCCTTTGTTAATGATTTTATTAGGTGGATATTTTGTTTCGAAAGTTGGTAATCTTAATAATAAACTAAAATACTTAGTGGTTGCTGCCCTTATTGGCTCTTGGTTTGGTGATACTTTTTTAATGTTTCAAGACTATAATTCGATGTTTTTCATTTTTGGCTTAGGCTCTTTTTTGATAGCCCACTTGGCCTATATAATGGCATTTTATAAGTTTAAGGGGAAAAAGAACCAAGTTGTACTAATTAGTACATCGCTCTTTTTTGCTGCCTACAGCTTAAATTTACTATTGGCTTTATGGCCCGGGTTAAATGATATGCTTATACCTGTAATTGTATATGCATTTGTACTTACAGTAATGGGTATTATCGGAGTCGTTAGAAATTATGGAATCAGTATTTTAATTGTTTTAGGGGCAATTTTATTCATTATTTCAGATTCGCTGATAGCTTATAATAAATTTGTAGAACCTGTTATTTATAGTAGAATTAGTATAATGTTTACCTACATATTAGCCCAATTTTTGATAGTAAAAGGCTTGAGCAACAGAATGATTAAAATTTATAGCTGAAAAATAAGTTAGCAGCAGGTACAAGATTATTAAAAGTTCTTCCATAACCAGGGATGGCATACACATCAAAATTTGTTGGTCTGGGTCTTTCAATCATAAATCTAAATCGAAATTTTATACCCCAAAATAGGTGGCTTAAAAAGCCGTTGTCCCTATTTAAGATGGGCGCTTCCGAAGTAATTACAAATTCTACCCAGTTGGCTTGTAAATCGTTACGTTCAAAACTTTGAGACAACGAAGGCCATATCTCACTTTGTATTTCCACTGTTCCCTCATCTTTAAAAGTGGCAAGTGCATACATGCCGCCAAATGCAAGTGTGGTTTTAGGGGCAATGGTAAAAACATAATCCAACCCTACTCTATAATAATTTCCTGTGGAGAAATATACTCCATTCTCGATAGCATTAGGTGGGCTTAGTTTACTATAGCCATAATCTGCTGTAACTCTTAAATGAGAAGAAAACTGAATCCCCATATTGAACTCATATTTGTTTTCTAATTGAGCTAAGGTTGTTGCTAATTTCCCATAATCAGTACTTAGGTAGATTGCAAAATATTTTTGCTTAATGCGTGTAACTGTTGTATCAATTTCTATAGAAGCAGTGGTATCAATAACCGAGACTAAAGAATCTTGGGTAACCTTTGGGGCTACGTAGGCTGTGCTATCTTTTTGGTTAACAAAAAGACTATCTTGAGCTACTGCATTTAAGGTAGCCAAAAGCAAACATGCATTAACGATATACTTGATAGATGGCTTCATTGCTGTTACAAGTTATGTCCAAAAGGTCTGCACAAAGCAAATTCTTTAAATTGAAATCACTCTTGGCTTCTAAAATATCACATATTACTAATATATTATTATCAGTTCTTTTTAAGTAAGTACGTTCGTATTTTACTAAAAGTGTATTGGTGAAATACAAATTTAGGTTTGCGGTGTCACGATAAGTAATTATGAAATTAGATACATCTTCATTCATATTTAATGGAAGTGAATATGTATTTACCGTATCTTGATAATAGCTAAAATTACCGGCCCATTCGTGGTTAATGGAATCCATTATTACTACGTTAGATGTACTGTCTTTCGCATTATAAAACCTTAATTTTAAGTATGGTTCTTCTGCAAATGGCTCACAATCATCACAGGTATTGCATTGCACAAAACCAGCGATAAAAAATATAAAGAGAAGCAATTTTTGCATGGCTCAAAATTGGTATAAAAAAAGCGATTTCTAATGAAAGAAATCGCTTTAAAAACAAAACAATTTTATCTATTTTGCATTAAATGTATAGCTGAACCCAACCATAATTAAATCTGTTGCCATATTATAGGTAACGTTTGTACCAGGTAATGCGCCTAATGGATTTGAAGGAGTAATGGCAAGAGGGCTTAGTAATTTACCAGAAGTATCTCCACTTGATCCATGATGGTACATCGCATCCAACGCAATATTATCACTTACTTCAAAGGTTAAACCAAGTTGAAAAGCATTATTAATCACTGCGGGGGCAGATACACTAAAGAATGCTAATTCCTCTTGAATTGGATTTGAGCTATAGGTATAACCTACACGTAAGGGTAATTTGTTAATGCCTTTGTACTGGATTCCGGCAGAAATGATATTCATGTTTTGCCAGCCAAATCCTGCTACCGAGGCTGTAGATGTCCAACCTGATTCTCCAAACCCATCAGCATTTTCATAATCTACAAATCTGTAGTCAGCTGCAATGTCAAACGATTCTGTTGAGTAGCCTAAGCCAAAAGAGATAATTGCTGGGTAATTCATCGTAAATAAATTAGTACCAGTTGTATTATCTAAATAAGTGTTCTCAAATTCAAACTCACTAAGAAACTGCTCGGTTTTATAAGAAGCTCCCGCTTTAAATCCATTACCAGAATCGAAGAATAACCCAAACTGAGCTCCAAATCCTGTGGCAGATGCGCTCTCTGCATTAGGATAACCTGCTCCTGATGGATTAGACGTTGGGTTAGGTTTTAGCGATAAACTAGCATAATTAAATGTAGGCTCAACACCTATAGAAAATTTATCGGAAATTTCATAGGCCCATGTCGCTCCAATTTGCAATAGCAAATAGTCGGATTCAATAAGACCAAACCCATTCGCGGCTTGAGGGTAATTAATAGGGTTAGAGTTTATTGTAGGATTAAAATTTGCACCAATTAAAGGATTATTGGCTTCTTCCGGAAAAGTTACTCCAAACCCACTAATGCCAAATACTGAAGCTCCAAAGGTGTGTTTACTATCTTCCTTACCCCAAACCATTGCTAAAGCGGGCATTG
>CAZDQR010000022.1:0-19495 GCA_964507315.1 uncultured Roseivirgaceae bacterium | reverse complement strand
GGTAAAAATATTGTTGGTGTAGTATTGGCTTGCAATAATTACGAAATTATTGATTTGGGCGTTATGGTGCCAGCTGATAAAATCCTGCAAGCCGCCAAAGAGCAAGACGTAGATATTATTGGATTGAGTGGCTTAATTACTCCATCCCTTGACGAAATGGTGTATGTAGCCAAAGAGATGGAGCGAGAGGGTTTTACAATTCCTTTATTGATTGGAGGTGCCACCACAAGCAGAATTCATACGGCTGTTAAAGTTGATCCTGAATATAGTGGACCTGTGCTTCACGTACACGATGCTTCTCGAAGTGTACCTGTAGCAGGTGAGTTGTTAAAAAATGATTCATACTTTACTTCTATCAAAGAGGAGTACAAAACGCTTCGCGAAAATTATTTAGCTAAACGAGAAGTGAAAGTTCTTCCTCCAATTGAAGAGGCAATTGCTAATAAGCAAGTGCTTGATTGGAGCAACCAAGAGAGGATAACTCCTAATTTTATAGGAACCAAAGTATTCGACAATTACTCTTTAAAAGAGATAAGAGAATTTATTGATTGGTCGCCTTTCTTTAATACTTGGATGCTAAAAGGGAAGTATCCTAAAATACTAAAAGACGATGTAGTTGGGGTCGAGGCTACAAAATTATTTAAAGATGCTAATGCATTACTAGATAAGATAATTGAGAAAAATAGCTTAACAGCAAAAGCAGTCATTGGAATTTATCCCGCTGACAGTGAGGATGAAATGGTTGGGGTTTTTAATGATGATGCTAGACAAAACAAGCAAGCAACATTCCATTTCTTGCGTCAGCAAAATAAAAAAGGAGAAGGACGATTTAACCATAGTCTAGCTGATTATGTAGCACCTGCTTCTGCTAATAATGGAGGATTTATTGGCGGATTTGCAGTTACAACTGGCCTTGGTATCGAAAAGTTAATTGCTGAATATGAGGCTGACCACGATGATTATAATGTCATTATGGTAAAAGCATTGGCAGACCGATTAGCAGAAGCTTTTGCTGAGCTAATGCATACCAAGGTTCGAAAAGAACTTTGGGGCTATGCTTCTAGCGAAAAGTTAGACAATGATTCATTAATAAATGAGTCCTATCAAGGTATTCGGCCGGCACCAGGTTATCCTGCTTGCCCCGATCATACCGAAAAGCGAACTTTATTTGATTTATTAGAGGTAGAAAAAAATACAGGTATTGAATTAACAGAAAGTTTTGCGATGTATCCTGCCTCCTCGGTAAGTGGATTTTATTTCGCACACCCTGATGCTCGGTATTTTGGAGTAGGTAAAATTGGTAAAGATCAAGTGGAAGCCTATGCTAAGCGAAAAGGAATAAAACTGGAAGAAGCGGAAAAATGGCTTAAACCAAACCTTAATTATTAGAAAGAGATGAAAGTTGTAGAACATATAAAAAACGCAAAAAAGACTTTATTTAGTTTGGAAATCCTTCCACCTAAAAAAGGAGATAACATCAATGATTTATTCAATCACTTAAACCCGTTGATGGAGTTTAATCCCCCTTTTGTAGATGTTACCTATCACCGAGAGGAATATGTATATAAGAAGATGCCCAATGGCTTGCTTCAAAAAAAAGCGACCAAAAAACGTCCAGGAACCGTTGGTATCTGTGCTGCCATTTCTAATAAATATGATGTGGATACAGTGCCACATATTATTTGTGGAGGGTTTAGTAAAGAAGAAACTGAAAACGCACTGATCGACCTTAACTTTTTAGGGATTGATAATGTGCTTCTCATTCGTGGTGATGCTATTAAATCAGAGCCTCGATTTGTGCCCGACCCTGAAGGGAACAATTACGCCATTGACTTGCTAAACCAAGTGGGTAATATGAATAATGGTATTTATATAGACGATGATTTACAAAATGCGGCTCACACCGATTTTTGCATGGGCGTAGCAGGCTACCCCGAAAAGCACTTTGAAGCACCCAATATGAAGAGTGATTTAAAATACCTCAAACAAAAAGTGGAAGCTGGAGCAGATTATATCGTCACACAAATGTTCTTCGATAATCAGAAGTATTTTGATTTTGTTGATAAGTGCAGATCAGAAGGAATTGACATTCCAATTATTCCAGGGTTAAAACCAATAACTACCCTTAAGCAAGCGAATATCCTGCCCAGTATTTTTCACATCGATTTACCCGAAGACTTAGGAGATGCATTGGAGAAGTGTAAGAATAATGAGCAAGCAAAGGAAGTAGGCGTGGAATGGGCTATTCAGCAATCTAAAGAGCTAATGGAGCATAATGTACCAACGCTACATTATTACTCAATGGGCAAGGCAGAGCCTGTGTATAGAATAGCCAAGGAGTTGTTTTAGCACCAGAGTTTTTAATTCTTTATATTTGATATATGAGTGCAATTATTATAAAAGCCGATTCTAACAGTAATAAACTAATTAAAGATTTTGCTAGAAAACTGGGAGGAAGAGTGCTTTCAATTGACGATGGGCAATATGAAGATATTGCTCTAGGGTCTCAGATGGATAAGATTAAGACTGGTCAGACTATTTCGAGAGAGGATATAATGAAAGAGCTAAGTGTTAAATGATTGTAGAATTTGATATATCATTTTTCAAATCAATATCAAAAAACAGAAATCAATCAACTTTAAAAAAGCTTGAAAAAGTAATAATAGAATTGGAAAATGCTTCAAGCACGAAAAAGCTTGTTGGGTTTTCTTCGTACTATAGAATTAGAATAGGAGATTATAGATTAGGCTTTGAACTATTGAATAAAAACACAGTCCGATTAATTTATTCTCACACATCGAAAGGATATTTATAAAAAGTTTCCTTAAGTATTTAATACTACAGCCCAATATTGTAATCATTCAGCATGAGTGAAATGTTAGTTGTGCTTTTTATAACTAGTTCAGTTAATTCTAGTTTAACTATGTTGTTTACTAAATCCTGATTTAGTAGAATGTTATACTGCTATCCCTTAAAGAACAAAACGCACCAAAAATCACTATGAAAAAAGCATCTAGACAAAAAATAATTAGTATCTGCAATAATAAGATTGAGAAGAAGGGAGAGAATGTTGGGCTATCTTTTTATGCTTTTTTTGCAAACAAAAACAGTAATCCTGAGTTATTGATGGAAGTTGCAGAGTGGTGGATTAAAATCCATAAACTGGATCATTTTGAAAAAGCCGTTAAAATCAGAAAGATGGTAGAAAGTAACTTATAAAAGCATTACAGTCTTAATCCATAATCCTTGGCCATAACCCTAATGTTTTCAGATAAACTCTCCAAAACAACATCAATACCTGGTTTTTCTTCTTCTTGGAGTACCGTTCTGCAATCATTATAAATTCTACGCACTAATTCTTCCAACTCATACCGGATTAGCTTTTCGCGTTCCAAATCCTGCTTAAATTCAAATCGTTCCGTTTCAATTTTATCTAATTGGGCTTCAAGCTTGATAATTATATCATTTTCGTCCATCTTGTGCTAAATTTAAAAATTCTACACTAGAAAAGAAATCTGTTTATCTATTAATGGAATTAGAGCCCAATAAAATTGCCGATTTAGCTTCGGAGTATATCAACAGTACCGATCGTCATTTGTTTTTAACAGGCAAAGCTGGTACCGGAAAAACCACTTTTCTTTCTGAAATTAGAAGGCATACCTATAAAAATACGGTGGTGGCTGCACCAACAGGTATTGCAGCTATTAATGCTGGGGGAGTTACACTGCATTCACTTTTTCATTTACCTTTTGGCTCTTTTGTGCCTGCCAATGGAGTGCAAAATGCGAGTATAAATACACCAGAGTCGGTATTAGCTAAGCTAAAAATGAATAGCTCTAAACGTAAATTATTGCGAGAGCTAGAGTTGCTTATAATCGATGAAGTCAGTATGCTTCGTGCCGATTTGCTCGATTGTATAGATGTAGTTTTAAGGAGTATTCGTAGAAAAAGAAACCTGCCATTTGGAGGTGTACAACTTTTATTGATTGGAGATTTGCACCAATTACCACCCGTAGTTAAACAGCACGAGTGGCAGTTTTTATCGAGCTATTATGCCTCCATGTTTTTCTTTGATGCTGTGGCCTTAAAACAAAGCCCGCCAGTATATATCGAGCTGGAAAAAATATACCGTCAATCGGATCAAAAGTTTATAGATGTACTTAATAGGCTTCGAAATAGTAAGTTAACCCCTGAGGATGTTGACATGTTCAACTCCTTTTATAAGCCCAACTTTGAGCCTGATGACTCCGAAGGCTATGTGCACGTAACCACACATAACCGTAAAGCAGATGTGGTTAACAACGATAAATTGGCTAAATTAACCTCCAAGTCTTTTAGTTTTAATGCTAAAATACAAGGTGATTTTAAAGAAAATATGTTTCCTGCCTTGGAGAAACTAGAGCTTAAAGAAGGTGCCCAGGTAATGTTTATAAAAAATGACTCGGGAGAAGAGAAGTTATTTTATAATGGAAAAATTGGCACTGTGCTTACTATAGGCAAAGAAGAACTAATTATAGATTGTGGCAAAGGAGATTTAATTGAACTAGAGCCAGCGGTATGGGAAAATATTAGATATACACTAGATAAAGACACTGGTGAAATAGATGAAAAACTCATTGGTAGTTTTACGCAGTTTCCATTGCGGTTGGCTTGGGCTATTACGGTGCATAAAAGCCAAGGCTTAACATTTGATAAGGCCATCCTCGATTTATCGGATGTATTTGCTCCCGGACAAATGTATGTGGCACTGTCTAGGCTTCGGTCATTAGATGGATTAGTTCTTTCTAGCACCATTAACCAATCCGTATTTAAGCAGGATAATGCGGTTACCGATTTTGGAAATAAGAAAACTTCATTTGAAGAATTAAAGTCCACTATTTCGGAAGAAAGTAAGCAGTATTTGGCAAGCTATATTTCAAAGGCCTTTAGTTTTGAGAACTTGGTGCAAGAATTATTTTGGCATAAATCTAGTTTTACCAAGGGTGAAAACAGATCGGCTAAACAACAATATTTACCTTGGACAACCGCTCTTATTGAAAAAGCAGAACCTTTGAAAGATGTAGGAGCAAAGTTTAGCAATCAAGTAGCACACATAATCAATTCTGGCGATGCTGGTTACTTAGTATTGCTAAATGAGCGGCTGAAAAAAGCCATTGCATATTTTATGCCTTTAGTCGAAGAACTATCTTCTTTGGTCGAAGAACATTTGCAGTTATTAAGTGAGAGCAAGCGTATTAAAGGCTATTTAACAGAAGTAAAGGAGCTTTCAGCCTTGTTTAGTCAGAAAAATACTGCCTTACAGAAAGTGCAATTATTGGTGGCAGAAATGGCTGATGGGAAATCTTTAACAAAAGAAAAACTACACAGTTTATATAATAAGATCCCTAAAAAGGCTGCAATTGCGAATAAGAAGAAGGATAAAACGCCCACAAAAGAGATTAGTTTTAACATGTATAAGGAGGGCAAAACGGTGTTGGAAATTGCAAAAGAACGCGAAATGGTTATAAGTACTATTTCTGGTCACCTTTGTAATTATATTGAAAGCGGAGAGTTGGAAGCTGCTGATTTTATAGATCCGAATAAGCTAAACGCCATAATAGATGTGGCTCTTAAAGTTGAGAGCAAATTGGCAAGCGAGATAAAACATGAACTAGGGGATGAGTATTCTTACGGAGATATTAAAATTGCGTTAGCACATATTACTTCCATGGAGTAATTATCCTTCAAAGGATAGTTGATGAGTTTGGTGTTATTATCTAGGCATTAGAAGATGCTTCCTACGTCAGCATAAAAAGAAACATAATAATCGACTGAGTATTTCTCTGCTATTTTCTCATTCCGAGGAACGAGGAATCTTCTACGCTTTATCAGAGCGGAAGTTATATAGCGTAATTTTGACTTTCAATACGAATAAAATGAAAGTAGCCATTATAGGAGGAGGAGCAGCAGGTTTTTTTGCTGCCATAAGAGCAAAGGAAAACTACCCAGATGCGGACGTGGTAATCTTTGAGAAGTCATCTAAGCTGTTAGCAAAAGTTAAAGTTTCGGGCGGTGGCAGATGTAATTTAACCAATGGGTGCAAGTCAATCAAAGAGTTATCAGATGGATACCCGAGGGGCGGTAAAGCCTTAAAAAAAGCTTTTGGAAGGTTTGATAATCAATCTACAATGGAGTGGTTCGAAAAAAGAGGTGTTCCTACTTATATTCAAGAGGATAATCGTGCCTTTCCAAGCACCAATGATTCTCAAAGCATTATAGATTGTTTACTAAAGGAAATAGATAGGTTGGGCATTAAAATCGAACTTAATGCTGGAGTGCAGCAGATGGAGATAAATAAAGAAGGTTGTAGACTTTCGTTCAAAGAGGGTTTATCATCAATGCAGTTCGATAAAGTGATTGTGGCTACAGGAGGGGCTTCTCAATATAAAAGTTTTGAATGGCTAGAAGATTTAGGGCATAAAATTGAACTTCCTGTTCCTTCCTTATTTACATTTAATATGCCCAATGAGGGCATTAAAAAATTAATGGGGCTTGTGGTAAATAATGCTTTGGTCTCTATTCAAGGAACAAAATTAAAGTCGGTTGGCCCATTATTAATTACCCATTGGGGAATGAGTGGACCTGCAGTTTTAAAATTATCTGCATTTGGCGCACGAATGCTTTTCGAGAAAGGGTATAAGTTTAACGTGCAGGTTAATTGGGCAAATCTGCCCAATTTTGAAGAGGCGCAGCAATCGTTGTCCGAAATTATATCCTCAAACTCTAAGAAGCAATTAGCAAATTTTAAACCCTTTTATTTACCAGAGCGATTATGGTTATTTTTATTGGCTAAAGCAGAAATGCCCAAATCTAAAATTTGGGGAGAGCTTGGCAAAAAAGGCCTCAATAAATTAGCAAACATCTTAACCAATGATGTGTACGCTATTGCTGGTAAAACCACCTTTAAAGAAGAATTTGTCACTTGTGGAGGAGTTGCATTGGAGAATATAGATATGAAAACTATGCAAAGCAAGGTGTGCAAAAACCTTTATTTTGCTGGAGAAGTTATGGATATTGATGGCATCACGGGAGGATATAATTTTCAAGCAGCTTGGACAACTGGCTATATAGCAGGTGAATTACGATGAAAAATTGTATTTTTGTAATCTAAAATCAAAAATCTAAACGGATTTGCTATTTTAGAGGTAAGATTTGGAGCATTATATATAATAGATAAGTAGTATGGCGAAGTCGCAAGAGACATTTAACAAGAAGGAAAAAGAGAAAAAACGATTAAAGAAGCGTAAAGAAAAAGCTGAAAAAGCAGAAGAACGCAGAGCAAATTCTGAAGGTGGTAGCTTAGATAATATGATGGCTTACTTAGATGAATTTGGAAATATTGTTGATACTCCGCCAGATCCTACTGTTAAGAAAAAAATAATTAAAGCGAGTAGCATCGAAATTGGTGTGCCTCGTAGAATTGATGAGCCAGTAGAAAAAGTTAAAAAAGGTAGAGTAGAGTTTTTTAACGACCAAAAAGGATTTGGTTTTATTAAAGAACTAGATACTCAAGAAAAATATTTTGTACACGTGCATGGTCTAATTGATGAAATTAGAGAAGGTGATAAAGTTACATTCGAACTTGAACAAGGAATGAAAGGAATGAACTGTGTGCAAGTAAAGAAAGTGTAATATCTTTTAATACTAAGATAAAAGCCACCACTAACTCATTAAGTTGGTTGTGGCTTTTTGTTTTAAATTTAGAATGTAAAAAGGTTATCAATGTGTTCTCCCAAAGGAGGAGCAACTGATAACCAAGGTATTCTCTAATTTTACCTCATCAATCCGTCCAAAAAGGCTTTATCTCGTTTAAAGATGGCAATTCGTCTAAACCTGCCTTCTAAGGAAGTTTGGGCTAGTACAGCAATCCCTCCATCTAAGGTGGTAGTTACAGAAGCCAATGTGTAAGGGTTTCCGCTTCCTAAATAACTTGTGCCCAAAATGGTGCCATCTGTTTGGTTAAAACCATAAAGTGCAACTTGCTTAGCTTGTGTAGTGGTGGCGTAAAGCCATTTTTGTTCCGTGCCTACGTCTAGTAATTTAACCTTTGTTTTATGTTCCATTTCTGGAAAAGTATTGCCTTCTAAATCGGTGCTAGAAGTAATTGAGTTGGTAGGAATTGACGCTAAAGGAGCAATGTAATTATCGCCAAAATTAAAGCGAGAAATTCCAAATACATCATTGCCTAAACTTGTTACTTCACTAATTCCGCCCTTGCTTAACTGCCCTTGGCACACACCCGTAGGGTCATCTCCAAAATTGGTAAACACTAGCGAAAATGTGTAATTATAAAATCCATTAAAGTAAAAGAGGCCCTCTTTGGTTTGACCTACTTGAAAAGGGAGGATGTCTCCGTTTCTAGTTAAATGGTCGATAAGAGGTTTTTCAACTTCAACCCCTGCGCCAATAGTATAGCCTTGCTGCTTGCTTATTTGGCCTGTAGTACTGGCAATACTGATGACCGACTGTTCATTGCCATTGTCGTAAGATAAAATGGATAGCTGTGTGCCATCGCTATTTACAGCTAATGGAAATGTGATTGCTCCTAAAGGAACAGGCTCAGAAAGGGTTCCGTCTTCGCTTACCGCAACCAATTGTGCAGTAGTTGAAGTTTCATCCATACAGACAAAATAATAGCTGCCTCCGATTTTTTGCCAGCCATTAACAGGTAGTACATAAGGAGTGCTCATTTCAGTTTTAGAGATTATGCCGCCCATTGCATCTGTTTTTAAAACTAAAACAGATGTATATAATGATTGATCATTTTTTAATTCTGATAGAATCAAAAATCCTTCATCACTGGTTTGTACAATGTCTAAAGGATAATATTCTTGCTCGAATCGATCATCATCATAAATTTTTGTAAATGTATTTGTAGGTATTACATCGTTTTTACTTATATCGCAACTTGTTGCGACAAAGAGTATTAATGCGTATAAATAGATTAATTTCTTCATTACAATTAGTTTATGGCGTCAAAGCTTTTGCTGATAAATTTAAGCGGGAACACAAAGCCCAAGTTTAGGTACAAGTTTTGTAAGGATAAGTCATCTGTCGCCTCTCCAATAGCAGATAGATCATTATTTAGGTATCTGTTCTCGGTACTAGTAATGTTATTGAGTCCAAACTTATAGCCAACATCCATTGTAATTCTAATATTACCAGGGTCGAAGCTTACTCCAACAAAGCCATTAAGCCCAAGTGCTGATTTAATGAATAGATTAGAAACACCAATGGTTGTAGCTTGGTTGGTAAAACTGCCCGAGGAGCCAGACGCAGCATCTGTACCCGAACGTTGCACTGTTCGGTTCGCATTAAGTAATAATCCGTAATAGCCACCAAACCCAACATAGGGTCTGATTTTGCCCTTCAATAAATCATATTGTACTGTAAGCGGCAACTCTAAGTAATTAAAATTAGTAATGTGGTTATAATTAATTACTAATGTATAGCTTGGGTTGTTGCTATCATTCCAATTAACATCCGTTACGTGTTCTATTTCATAGGTATGGATGCCTGGTTTTAGGCCAATAGTAAATCCTTTGGTGTAAAACATAAACACAAGACCAGCTTGAGCTCCTGCCTTTTTTAAGCCTGTATAGGTTTTGCCAATTACACGAACCTCATAATTTAAAGGCTCATAGCCATAATAAGCGGTAGAAGGTGTTGCTTTTGATAAGTTACCTCCAGCAAAAAAACCTAAATACCATTGCGTTTTTAAGAAGGGGTCTTTGTAAGAAGGGTTCCTTCTTTTTTGTGCCCATACAGTGGTGGTTAACACTAGGAGCACAAGGGTTAGTTTTATTCGCATCTATTTAATAATGGTTAGCTTGTTCGATTGTTTAATTGGGCCTGCTTGGAAATTATAAATATACTGCCCTGCAGGCAAATTATTAACAGGAAACGTAATTTGATGTTCACCTGGCTGTTTGATTTCGTCTACAATGGTAGATGAGTATCGCCCTTGAATATCAGTTAGCACAAGGCGAACCGAAGTGTGTGCATTAATTCTGTAGGTAAAAGTAACCTGGTTTTTGGCTGGGTTTGGGTAGCATGGTTTCATGTGAAATTTGTCTTTAATAAATTCATTTACCGAAGTAATTACATTGGTATCGATAATATCTATAGGCTCATAAGTGCCTCCATTATCATCAGGGCCATTTCGGTAATCTTTAAATAGAATATCATTTTGGATGGTTGCATCATCCACTTCAAACCAATCTTTTAGAATAGCAGCATAAACCTGTTTAAAATCGTACTGCATTTCAACATTACTCAAATCTAAATTGGGCACTTTACCCAATACACCTGATTTGGCATAAGGGCCAAATAAAAACATAGGTGCTCCGGTGCCATGGTCGGTGCCATAACTTCCGTTTGATCCAATTCTACGACCAAACTCGGAAGTGGTCATTGTTAATACTTTATCTTCTATGCCACGTGCTTTTAAATCATCTTGAAAAGCCTTCATTGCAGCAGAAATATGGTACATCTGTGTGGCGTGTACCCCCATTGTTGGGTCATAATTTTCCACCTGATCAGCATGAGTATCAAACCCTCCGATGCGAAGTAAAAATACTTTTGTTTTTACGCCTTGGCCTGCTCCTCCGCCCTCTAATAAACGTGCAATTAGCTGTAATTGGCCCGAAAGTGGGTTCTTTTTAGCCTTTTTAGGAGCATTAAATGGGTATGTTTCTGGGTAGGTTACTGAAGATTCAGAAGAAGCATCCCACACTTTACTTAAGCGCTCGGCATAATCCTCAGTTTTATCTTCTAGGCCTAAAATCCAATTCATCTCCTTGCCGTAAGGCGTATCATCAAGAGCCGTTGGTGGTTTTCCTCTTGGGTCGATTCCTTCATCTACAAAACCTTCTAAAGAACCTACTAAATCGGCAAATGTATCGGGCGAGCCACCTAAAGAAATAGACGATGGGATATTGCCATTTTGGTGAAACACCAAAGAAACATCACTGCCTAACTCAATAGCCAATGGGTCTTCCATTTCTGGATTAGGAAAATCATCGGGATAGATTTTAGGCTTATAAGTTTGTTGTAAATAACGCCCAATCCAACCTGAGGAGAAATAATCGTTGGCACCACCACCCATAAACCAAATGTCTCTACCTCTAAAGTGAGAGCCATTATTATTTGGGTAAGATACACCTTGAATAATGCCTAGCTTACCATAATCGTATAACTGCTTCATTGCGCCCATATCTGGGTGAAGCCCAACTTTTGCTTCGCTTGGCAAGGTGCTATCTAGCTCAATTATTGCCCGGTTAGTTCCTTTTTTAGGAATGGCAATGTTGGCTCTTCTGCTATAGTATTGATCATATTGATCGACAGGAATAACACTGTTGAGGCCATCGTTGCCACCGTGCATTTGTAGTATTATCAAAACCCGGTCGTTCGTGCTGGTTGAAGCCAGTTTACTCAGTTGGCTATCTCGGGCTAATAAGTTGATAGGAAATCCCCCTAATGTTAATGAGCCTCCTGTGAGTAGTGTATTTCTTAAAAAATGTCTTCTTTTCATTATGGCTTACATTAATTGGTATTCGGGAGTTTGTAAAAGTGAATTGAAGAGTTGTATTAATTGGCCTTCAACTACATCCATTTCATAATTTGCATTCCAGCGCTTGGTCCACTCGGCTTCTGGGTCGGCATCTAGTTGAGGTTCAAATAGGAACGCTTGTAAAAAGTAATTTACCCGTTCGGCTGTTAAGCCAGAATTGTCATCTGCGGCTTCATCAAAAGTTAGGTTAAAATGAACTGGGAATAAATATCGAATGTATGCCATTATTAGTAGTCTTGCATCTGCACCAGTAGCATTATCTACATTGTCTTTGGTAAATTGAACAGCATCAAAACTAGGCATATCTGGATTTTGGCTGCTCATCATTACAAAAATGCTTCTAATTAAATCGTAGCGGTTTGCTAGGTAGTTAGAAGAAATCCAATTACGGTTGTATGCAGGGTATTGATGGTATGCTGTATAACCAGCCACTTCGAAAGGTTCGTAATAATCGAGGCCCATTCGCTGCATTCGTTGATAAATGCCGCCCATCTGTGAGTAAAATAGCTGGTACTCTGTAACGTGGTTGGCAAATTTGATGTTAAAAGCTCTATGTGTACCTGCCACTAAATCTAAGGGTGATTTTATAATAGCACCAAATTTGTCATCATTCACATCCATTGCTACTGCTTCATAAAAATGCGTACTAGCAAATAGGGCTTCTAATACAGGCTGAATTTTATAATTATTGGCTTCGTAAATAACAGCCATATCGTTTATTACAGTCGATTGAATTTCTTCGGTAACCTTGTGATACACATAAAAGCGATAGAGCTCTCTACAGATAAAAAGGGAAGCTTCGTTTTGGTCGGTAATCATTTCAACCAATTGGCTTATTTCATCAAGCACACTTTCTTCGGTAGCTTTCCCGTTTGGCATTAATGTAGGATCAGGTGTAATGGCAACGTCATTAAACCTATTACTAAATTGCTTTACATCATTATCGTGCGAGCCGGTAACTACACGTCCTCTTGGTAAGTTGGTATCAATATCTAGCGTTTGGTAACTTTCGTCTAGCTTTAGGCCTGAAAAAACGCGAGCAGCAGCTTGCACATCTTCCTCTTTATAATTAAGGTAATCACCTTGTGGTAAATCGGTTGGAAAAGTGCCTTCAAGCCCACGTCCAATAGCAAAAAGCTCCATTAACTCTCTACCATAATTTTCGTTAGGGCTGCCTTTTACATTCTGGCTTCCATCTAAAAACCGTAGCATGGCGTTATCTACACTTATTTTTTTTAGGAGCGATTTAAAGCTGAATTCTTCTGTCTTGTTTTTATCAAAGGCAAATTGCCTAAACAACTCATTTTGAAAATAAAGTGTTTGACTATTGGCTACTTTATCTTGCTTGGTAGTAAGGTGCGTATGAAAAAAGTAGGTAATTTTTTCTCTTGTTGAAAAGCTAACAGGCTGTGTGCTATCTGAAGCTAAGCCAATCAGCCACATTATAAAGTGGTCGTTTAAGCTTTTAATACTTATTTCTTCTCCTAGTTGCCCTGTTAATAACCAATCTTCTCCTGTTTCAGGATTTAATGGTAGCTCAGGATCAGGAATTTGATCATCAAAAAGTAAAGTGATTGCATTTGCGGCAGTAAGGGTTTCGAACTGTTGAATTAATGCTAGCGTGGGGCCAAAAGTTGCTCTTCTTAATAAATGAGCTGCCCTTGTTGGGCCTAAAACACCTGCGTAAGGAGTAAGTGGCATAGGTTAGTTGAGTTATTTGGTTAGTATGGGTTAATCCCAAAAATACGTTAAAGTAACCAAGTGATTAGATGAGTTGCAAATATTGCAGTTAGGTCGCATTTTAACCCGATAAGTGTCTAGCCTTGGTTGCCTACTTAGTCGTACTATCTTTTAACAGGCGCTTGGCATCATCATCGGTGCCAAGTATAACAGCAATCCATTGCGTTTTTGGATTCTGTTCTAAAATAATTTTAATAGCCATCGTTAAAGGTACTGATAAAAACATGCCTACCGTACCAAGTATAAATCCCCAAAAAATAAGCGAAACAAAAATAACAAACGTGGATAAGCCTAAGCCATTACCCATCATTTTTGGTTCTACAATATTGCCTATGAGCGTGTTTACAGCTACATACACAAGCATTGTCCATAAGGCTCCGCCAGGGCCTAATTGAATAAGTGCAAATAGCACAGCAGGAATGGCCGCAATGATGGATCCGAAATTAGGAATGTAGTTAAGTAGAAACACAATTAATGCCCAAATAATGGCATAATCTACCCCTATAATAAGTAACGCCACCCAAATAATAAAGCCTGTAAGTAGGCTTGTCATTGTTTTTATAGAAAGATAATTACGTATGCTTTCTGCAATTGTTTTAAGATAACCCATGGTTACTTGGGTGCTTTCTGCAATGGCTTTTCCTTTAATTACAAAACTGTCTAGCTCCAATAATAAAAATAATACCAAAAACAGGATGGTAAGAAAATTACCCATAAAGCCTCCTAATTGTTTAAGCAGGTTAGTGGTAAACTTTATTATTTTAGAAGGATTTAATACAGAAGATAAATTCGTTCCGCTCAAATCAATTCCTTTGCTTGCTAAAAACACTTCTGCAGAATCGGTTACTTTATCTAAGTTCTCTTCGTATTTAGGGGCATTTTCTGAAAAAGAGGAAACGGAGCTTCCAATAATTTGGCCTAAGCCAATAAATACCAAAATGATAACTGATACTACTATGGCGATGGCAGCTCCTTGTGGTATCTTTTTATTTTGAAGCCACAAAATGGGTTTAACAGAAATGATACTAATAAAAAGTGCCATTAAAAACTGGTTAACAATAGCCTCAGCGTACATTACACCCGCTAAAACAATTATAAGCGCTGCAAATTGTACAACTAATGGGAATTTACGTTTTGGGGTTATGGCTTCGCTCATTAAAGGATTGTTTTGGTATAAGGTACAAGAAAAATAATGTTATCCCATGGTGTGATACACATTGTGCACGTCATCATCTTCTTCTAAACGTTCTAAAAGTTTTTCAACTTCAATTTCTTGTTCTTCTGTTATCTTGGTCGTGTTTGTTGGTATGCGTTCGTAACCAGAAGATAATATTTCGATATTCATAGATTCCAATGCTTTTTGAATAGATCCAAAACTTTCGAACGCTCCATAGATATTTATTTCTCCTTCGTCTTCAAAAATCTCATCTATACCTGCATCAATTAATTCTAGTTCTAATTCTTCTAAATCATGCTCATTTCTAGCAATTTTAAAATTACATGTATGTTCAAAGAGAAATTCCACAGAACCAGAAGTACCTAGGTTACCATTAAATTTAGTGAATGCTGCCCTTACATTGGCAACAGTTCTGTTATTATTATCGGTAGTGGTTTCTACAAAAATGGCAATGCCATGTGGGGCATACCCTTCAAAATTCACTTCTTTATAATCACTAGTATCTTTATCTGTTGCTTTTTTTATGGCACGATCAATTATGTCTTTCGGCATATTGGCAGTTTTAGCATTTTGAATAACCGCTCGTAACCTTGAATTGGTTTCTGGGTCAACACCACCTTCTTTTATGGCTATAACAATATCTTTACCAATTCTTGAAAAAGTTTTGGCCATTTTAGACCAACGTTTCATTTTTCGTGCTTTCCTAAATTCAAATGCTCTTCCCATAACTAAATATTATTGTGAGGCGAAATTAATTAATTTATGAATTTTCTTAATCGTTATATAGATAGAATTATTTTAAATTATTTTTGAGGGCTATTATTTTAAATTCTTAATTATTATTTAATATTCATTTTATGAAAAAAATATTATTAATCTCAGTTGCTGCTTTTTGCCTTTTAATAGGTTCTGCAAAAGGCCAAAGCATAGATCTAGACAAGCAAATGGGAGCTGAAAATTCTAAAGCTGTAGAAACTCAAATGGGTATTTATGATGATGAAGAAATGACAGCTTATTTTAACAAAGTTGGCCAAAAGTTAGTGTCTCATTTAGAAAACCCTCTTTTTAAGTATCAATTTAAGATTGTGCCAGATATGTCGCCCAATGCATTTGCACTGCCAGGAGGCTACATTTATATAACTACAGGTATTTTGCCCTTGTTGAAATCAGAAGATGAACTAGCAGGAATTATTGGGCATGAAATTATTCATTCTAATAATAGGCACTCTATTAAACAAATGAAAAAAAGTATTGTTCCACATATTTTAGAAATACCTGGCAATCTAGTAGGAGTGATTAGCAAGCCCGTTGGGGATTTAGTAAATGCGCCAATCAAAGTATCTAACTCTTTGCTTTTATCATCTTACAGCAGAAAATTTGAAACCGAAGCGGATGATTATGGAGTGAGGTTGGCAGCCAAAGCTGGATATGACCCTACAACATTACCCGATGTTCTTAAGCGAATGAATGAGGCTATTGAAGTGTTAACTGGAAATAAGGAAGAAAAAAGCTATTTTTCAGATCATCCTTACACTCCCAATCGTATTGAAAACCTTAATAAACAGTTTAAAGAGATAACCATCGTACCTTCTAAAAATATCTCTCCTAATTTTTTATATGAGTTTGACGGTGTAATGTTTGGAGATAGCCCAAGTAAAGGAGTGGTTCGGGACAATGAATTTCTTCATCCAGATTTAAATTTTTACATTCAGTTTCCTGAAAAATGGACGGTTGATAACCAATCAGATGCTGTAAATGCGTACCAGCCAGATGGGAAGGCCGCAGCCTCATTAACAATAGAAAGTGAAGGACTTACACCTAAAGAAGCCGGAGAAAAGTTTTTAGAAAAAATAGATAGTAAATTTAAAAGCAATATTACCTATGCAAAAGAGTATGTGGTTAATGGTAAAAAAGGCTTTTTAATAAGTTTTGTGGAGGAATCTAAACACGCAAAAATGTATGCCTACATACTTTGGTTGCCACAAGGCAATAAAGTATTTAAACTTTTAGGTGTTGCTCCAATAGAATACCAAAGTGATTTAGAAGAATCTGCAGCTAGCTTAAGAGTTTTAACAAAGAAAGAAAAATCGTCAATAAAAGAAAATTATATAAGCGTAGTTAAAGCTAAAAAAGGTGAAACGATAAAGCAATTGAGCAAAAGAACGGGAAATAAGTTATTGTTGGAACTTACGGCTGTGGCTAATGACCACACATTATCTGATAAGCTTAAAGGTGGGGAGCTAATTAAAATTGTGTTAGATAAGCCTTATGTGGCAAAATCGAGGAGTATTTTAATCTTATAAGCTATGAAAACAGTTTCCTTAGTATTAGGCAGTGGTGGAGCTCGAGGCCTAGCCCATATTGGTGTTATTAGGTGGCTAGAAGAAAATAATTATGAGATTAAATCAATTTCTGGTTGCTCTATAGGTTCGTTAATTGGAGGAATTTATGCAGCGGGTAAACTTGATGAACTAGAAGGTTGGATGCGGTCATTATCCAAAATTGATGTGGTTTCACTATTAGATGTTTCTTGGGCAGGTGCTGGCATATTTAAAGGAGATAAAGTATTTAATGCCCTCATTGATTTAGTTGGCGATATTCAAATTGAGGACTTAACTATTCCTTTTACTGCTGTTGCCGCAGATATAGATGCCGAAAAGGAAGTTTGGATAAATACAGGGTCGTTATTTGGGGCTATCCGTGCATCGGTATCGTTGCCACTTTTTTTTACACCTTACGATTATAATGGAATAAAATTGGTTGATGGTGGAGTGCTAAACCCAGTGCCAATTGCTCCAACGTTTAATGATGATACAGACCTAATAATTGCAGTAAATTTAGGAGGCCCTTTACAAAAAAAGGAGAAATCTTCTTCGCCTTTAGTTAATGCAAACGAAGATCAAACCAGCATTCAAAAGAGCATTAAAAATCTTATTGAAAAAATAAAGGAATCGAGCGGTGCTATAGCCGACAAAAAATGGGGAATGAATGATGTAGCAGACAAAGCTTTTGATGCCATGCAAAGTACTATTGGTCGGCAAAAAATAGCTGCTTACCCGCCAGACATTGAAATTATTATTGCGCGTAATGCCTGTGGAACAATGGAGTTTGATAGAACATCAGAAATGATTGACTTAGGTTATAACAAAGCAAACGAGTTTACACTTAAGCTTGTAAATTAACGCTTAACAGCTTGCTATTAGCATATTCTTATTGAACTCTTATTAAAGTATTGTTCAAGTCTTAGCTTTGTTTAAAGCTGGTAATATGCATACATTTATATCAAATAAAACAAATATGAAAATAAAACTATTTAGCTTAATTGGCATCTTGTTAATTGCAGGATCGGTTTCAGCTCAAAAAAAGCCTAACATCCTGGTCATTTGGGGAGACGATATTGGCCAATCAAATATTAGTGCTTACACGCATGGTTTAGTTGGTTACCAAACCTCCAATATTGATCGTGTGGCTAATGAAGGCATGATGTTTACCGATTACTATTCTGAGCAAAGTTGTACCGCTGGTCGTTCGTCTTTTATTATGGGCCAAAGTGTTTTGCGTACAGGGTTAAGTAAAGTTGGAATGCCAGGAGCAAAAGGAGGAATATCTTCTGAAGATCCGACCATCGCAGAATTGCTAAAACCAATGGGTTACAGAACAGGGCAGTTTGGTAAAAACCATTTAGGAGATAGAGACGAACATTTACCAACCAACCACGGATTTGATGAGTTTTTTGGAAATCTTTATCACTTAAATGCTGAGGAAGAACCAGAATTGCCTGATTACCCAAACCCTGAGGACTTTCCAAATTTTGCTAAAAAATACGGGCCTAGGGGAGTAATTCATTCTTATGCTGATGGAAAAATTGAAGATACAGGACCATTAACTAAGAAGAGAATGGAAACTGTAGATGATGAAACCATTGCCGCTGCTAAGAAATTTATTAGAAATGCTGTAAAATCTGGAGAGCCATTTTTTGTTTGGTGGAACGGGACTCGTATGCATTTTAGAACACACGTAAAAGAAGAGCATAGAGGGATTTCTGGACAAAATGAATATGGTGATGGAATGGTTGAGCACGATATGCATGTGGGTCAATTATTAGATTTATTGGATGAATTAGGCGTTACAGAAAATACTATTGTTCAGTATGGAACCGATAATGGTCCACACAAAAACACATGGCCAGATGCTGGTGTAAATCCTTTTAGAGGAGAAAAAAATACCAATTGGGAAGGTGGATGGAGAACTCCATCTATGGTTCGTTGGCCAAACCATATTGAGGCAGGTTCTATATCAAATGAAATCATGTCGGGGATGGATTGGCTACCTACTTACTTGGCTGCAGCAGGAAATGACAAAGTCAAAGATGAATTATTAAAAGGGAAAAAAGTTGGAGATAAAACCTTTAAAGTTCATTTAGATGGTTACAACATGTTGCCTCATTTAACAGGTAAAGAAGAGAAAGGTGCTCGAAAAGAGCTATTTTATTTTTCTGATGACGGAGAACTAATGGCGCTGCGTTACAACGATTGGAAAGTTACCTTCATGAAGCAAAATACGACAGGAACATTAGAGACGTGGTCAACTCCAATGGAAACTATGAGAATCCCTTGGATATATAACTTAAGAAGAGATCCTTATGAATTTGCAACTGTTACTTCTAACACTTACTGGGATTGGTATTTAGACCATGTATTTTTATTGCTTCCTGCGGCTGAATATGTGGGAGATTTTATAGGTACGTTTAAAGAATTTCCTCCAAGAATGAAGGCTGCAAGTTTTAATTTAGGAGATACGATGGAAAAATTAACTACCCCAGGTAATAATTAATCCTATTCAAATCACATTTTAAAGACCTGACAAATAACTTTGTTAGGTCTTTTTTTAATTTGCCTAACATGAAAAAATCGATAGAGATAATCACTTAGCTACATAATATAATCTTTGTAAATTGCATATCTATG
>CAZDQR010000021.1:0-19700 GCA_964507315.1 uncultured Roseivirgaceae bacterium | reverse complement strand
AAATTTTCTGATACGAACAAGTGGGGATACTTTCCTTCGTTTTCAGCGGGTTGGAGATTATCAGAAGAAAGCTTTCTTAACTCGGTTAGCTTTATAAGTAATTTAAAACTCAGAGTAGGATGGGGGCAAATTGGTAATCAAAGTAGCGTGCCTGCTTATCAATCTGTAACTTCTGCCTCAACAGGCCAAAATTATGTGTGGGGCGGAGTATTGGCTCCAGGAGTTGCTTTTTTAAGTTCAGGTAATGATGAGATTAAGTGGGAAACTTCTACAACAACTAATATTGGACTTGATTATGGGTTTTTAGAAGGAAAAATTCAAGGAAGCATTGAATATTTTGTAAAGAATACGAGTGATATGCTTCTTCAAGTTCCAGTTCCTGGCCAATCTGGTTTGCAAGAAGCGCCTTGGCAAAACACTGGTGAGATGAAAAATTCTGGTATTGAGTTATCCATTAACTATAGTAATATGGAGAATGAATTTAAGTACTCTATTGGTGCTAATTTTACCGCTATTAGTAATGAAGTAATAAGCCTTGGCAATGGCAATGAGTTTATTGATGGTGGTTCGTTTAGAGATAATTATTTTGTTACTAGAACTGTTGTTGGTCAGCCTATTGCCCAGTTTTATGGGTATAAAACAGAGGGCTTATTTCAAAATCAACAAGAAGTAGATGCACAAAGTGCTCAAACTGGCGTAGCACCTGGTGATGTTAGATATGTTGATGCAGATGGAGATGGAGAACTTGATTTTCAGTTTTTAGGGAGCCCTCTTCCTGATTTTACATATGCTGTGAATGCAAACTTTATGTATAAAGGATTCGATTTGAATTTAGTATTGCAAGGGGTTCATGGCAATAAAATATTTAATGGTACAAGTTACTACAATAGGTCATCTTCGGCTTACTGGAATTTGAATAGCGATATGCTAAATAGGTGGACTGGTGAAGGCTCTCAAACTAATGCCTTGTATCCTAGAATGAACGCTTTTGATTCTAATAACTCGTTAATGTCTGATAGGTTTATTGAAGACGGGTCTTATTTGAGGGTAAAAACCCTACAAGTTGGCTATACATTACCTAATAGCATTTTAGACAAAATAGGATCAAGTAAGCTAAGAGTGTATGTAAATGCTCAGAACTTATTTACGTTTACAAAATATACAGGCTTAGATCCAGAAATTGGACAAGGACAGAAAGGGTCACTTGACTTAGGAGTTGATAGAGCATTCTATCCTCAAGCTCGTCTTTTAAGCTTAGGTCTTAATTTAACTTTCTAATTCATTGATAATAAATAATATAAAAATGAAAAGAATATATAATATAAGTGGATTGATGTTCGTAGTTGTAGCATTATTTCTACACTCTTGTAAAGATTATTTAGATACACCTGCCCCCAATTTATCGGATGTGGTATATTTTAGCAGTGATGGCGCAGCGTTAAATGCCTTGGCAGGAGCCTACGATCCAATAGGCTGGTACGAGCATATGCAGGTTAATGAATGGGCTATTGGAGATGTAGTTTCAGATGATGCTGAAAAAGGTGGTGAAAATGATGCGGATCAAGCAGACATTCATGCCTTGCTCACATTTAACGCCAATGCAGAAAATGGTGTTATAAGAGTAAAATGGCAGGCTCCTTATATAGGAATTAATAGAGCCAATAAATTAATTGATGGAATAACTGATAATGACCTTATCTCTGAAAATACTCAGAAACGAGTTGTTGCAGAGGCTCATTTTCTACGTGCTTTATATCATTTTCAATTGGTAAAAGTATTTGCAGGAGTACCTGTTGTTACTAAATTATTGTCTCCTTCAGAGTTTACTTTACCACGCAATACAGAAGCTGAAGTTTGGGCTCAAATAGAAAAAGACCTATTAGCAGCCAGTACAGGTTTACCCAATAAGAGTGATATGGCTTTAAATGAATTGGGTAGAGCTACCAAAGGGGCAGCAGATGCCTTATTGGTTAAAGCCTATATTTTTCAAGAAAAATGGACTGATGCGGAGAGTTTAGCAAACACAATTGTAGGTTCTGGAGAATATGATCTAGAGCCTAATTATGAAGATGTATTTAGTCTTAATAATGATAATGGTATTGAATCTGTTTTTGATATACAGTATGCAGATTTTAATACGGGTGAGTGGGGTGATGATCAAGAAGGAACGGTAACAAGTATTTTTCAAGGAAGTCGTGAAAACGGTGGTTGGGGATTTAATTGTCCTACACAGAATTTATACGATGAGTTTGAATTAGGAGATACCAGATTAACAGCCACCATTATTTCGGATGGAGATATTCTTTGGTCTGGAACACCTGACGAAGAGCAAATTTGGACTGACTACCCTGAGAATCCTACAGGGTATCATAATAGAAAATACCAGTTGCCAGCAAGCGAAAAAGGACAAATGTCTGAAGATCCTCTTAATTGGAGATTTATCCGTTTCGCAGATGTGCTCTTATGGCAAGCAGAAGCTGCGGCTCATAATGGTACCGATTGGCAAACTCCTCTGAATAGAGTAAGAAATAGAGCAGGGCTCTCAAATACAACTGCTTCTAATGCCCTTGATGCTGTTTATCATGAGCGAAGGGTAGAATTAGCCATGGAAGGACACCGCTATTGGGATTTAGTGCGAACTGGTAGAGGAAACCTTATGAATGGATACACGCAGAATAAAAGATATTTTTTAATCCCTCAGATTGAAATTAATCTAAATTCCAATTTAGAGCAAAATCCTTATTAATTCAGGTAAATCAAAATATAGAAAGAATGAAAAAGATATTTTATACTTTATTAACCGTTGTACTAGCAGGCTCGTTTGCTTGTTCCCCGCAGCTAGATGAATTTCCTGATATTGGCTCGGCACCAGTAGGTGACTTTGCAGTGGATAATTCAGATCCGAATAACATTATACTAACAGTAGATGCAACTAATGCTTTTTTATACACTTGGGATTTAGGTAATGGTGCTAAGGCAGAAGGAGATGTAGTTGAAGTTTACTACCCATTTAAGGGAAATTATACGATTACTTGTACAATCTCAGGTAAAGGGGGTGCAATTATTTCTACTAAAGAAGTAATTGTTTCTGCTACTGATCCTGCTATTGCTAATAAGCCAGGTTTTAAAGAGCTGACAGATGCTGGAATTGGAAGAACATGGATGTATGATTTTAAAGATGTAGGAAATGACGGAGAACCTGATTATCTATATATGACAGCCAATTATGACTGGGAAGAATTCTGGTGGAACCCTTACAGTTCTGATTATGGACATCCTAGCCCTGGGTTTTTCGATAAAATGAAATTTGACTTAGATGGTGGTTATAATTATACATTTATTGAAGAAGATGGAACTGAAACTAAAGGAACATTTTTATTGGACATGACTAATATGACCTTACAAATTGTAGATGCTGAAATTCCAGATCAACAAGAAGAAAATTGTGATCCAGATATGACGGCAACTGGCCTATATCAAGTGAAGATATTATCAGATAACTCTTTGTATTTATGGCAAGATCAATCGTTTCTTAATCCAGATGATTTTGACTATGGTTGGGCTTGGGAATTTAAGCCTGAATAGATATTTTTTTGATTGGTTAAATTGTGAACTTAATTCGGGGGAGTATATTCTCCCCCAAGTTCATTAATTCAGTATGTTGCTTGTTTAGGAACATACTGAATTCGATCTTTAGCTAAAACATACTTGGTTGATTGAAAAAGGAGCCGTCTGACGATGGTTCTTTTTTTTAACTCAATATTCTGGCAGATAATCAGTTATAAGTGGGTAAATTGAATTATAGTTTCAGAGAAGACGCTTTAATGATGAGTTTTACTGGTTCTACTAAAAGACTATTTTTTACGGGTTTAGTTTTGATTAGGTTAACTAATTCATTAACAGCAACCTCTGCTATGTGAGAGGTAGAGTATTCAATCGATGAAATTTGAGGTAATGTAACTCCAGGAATGTGTTCTATACCAAAGCTTACTATCATAACCTCATTAGGTATATTAATATGTTGAGATTCTAAAAATGATTGTAGTTGCTGGGCAATTGTTCCATTACAAGTAATGAAACTGTCGGGCATTCTTTTCTCCTTAACCAGCTTCTCAAATTCGAAATTGAGGTCTTCTCTTCTAAGGTTAGAGACCAACATATCTCTTTCTATTTTTGAATTGATAACACTTTTAAAACCATCTCGCATATCATTATATAATGAATTTTCTGCCTCTCCAATTATTAGCTTTATGGAATTTACTCCACGTTTTATAAGGTGGTTTACCGCTAAATAGGTGCCATTATAAATATCAGGAATAACATTTACGTTTGGTATGTCAGATTGAGACTTATTAATCGCAACTAAAGGGATTTTGAGTTTTTCTAATATTTGATATTCGCAATCAGCAGTTTGTTCATTTACCAACAAACTAATAGCACCAATTGCGTCAATGTTTTCAACTACATTTACAAAACTGTCATTTTTCGTATCTTCTATTCCAATTAATTTAATAACAGCAGAATAACCTCTAGTGATAAGTTCGTTATTAATTACATGAATTGTTTTTAGATTAATTGGGTGGTTAAGGTCATCAACTAGTAAAAGAACAATGTTACTTTTTTGTTTTTGCATGTAAACTGGAATATTCGGGAGGTACCCTAAATCCTTTGCAACAGCCCATACTTTTTCCTTTGTTGCTTGACTAATTTTTTTATGGTTTTTTAGTGCTCTGGAAACCGTAGAAGCAGATATTTTCAATGATTCTGCTATATCTTGAATGGTGATATTCTTTTCGCCTTTACTCAATTTTGAAATGTTAATTGAAATATCAAATATAAATTAATATGATAGAATTTTAATAAAAACTAGTATAAGAAAATTAACTAATTTGTAGTGTAATTAATTTTCCTAGAGGAATAATTACCATCATAATTTGCTAGCAAATTACTCGCAATGATTTTTCCATAACTTTTAAATGTATTTGATTGCTCTCATCATTAATAAATACCTCACCATCAATATGGGTAGCTTGTGTACTACATTCAATTAGTAGTTCATTGC
Organism: uncultured Roseivirgaceae bacterium; assembly: GCA_964507315.1. Classification (GTDB taxonomy): domain Bacteria; phylum Bacteroidota; class Bacteroidia; order Cytophagales; family Cyclobacteriaceae; genus JAKISE01. The sequence goes on along the minus strand of CAZDQR010000021.1, from coordinate 14,638 downwards.
ACACTAACTCCGTACAATATGTGGGTGAAATATCGCGGCCTTTGAACATTCTCCAGATAATTATGGGGGCAGAAAAAAGAGATGGTTTTTTGAACATCATTACATTTAGCAAGCCGTCATTCGATTTTGCTTTTGGCGCAATATAAAAATGATTACCGTACTGATTGGAATTTGCAAGAGCTATAATAAAGGCTTTATCTTTAATAATTTTTGTTCCTATTTTAAGTGAATAATTAAACTCTTTGTATGCGAAAAATTCTGCAAGAACTAACCTTGCATATGATAAAAACCCCCTTCGTTTAGAATTGTCAAAAAGTGCTGCAATATGGCCATCAAATCCAATCCCAGCAACGTTTACAAAGGATTTATTGTTAAAATAAACAATATCGATTTCTTTTTCTTTACCACTTATTAACTGTTGCAAGGCTTTTTCTGAATTATTCGAAATTCCTAAATGATTGGCAAATCCATTGCCTGACCCTTGGGAAATAATCCCCATAGGAGTGGTTGTGTTTATTAATGCAGAAGCAACTTCATTAATAGTTCCATCTCCACCCACAGCCACAATAATGTCAAAACCATTTCTATGCTGTTTTACCAGTTTAATAGCATGCCCTTTGTGAGTAGTCGTGATTACTTTGGCGTTTGGGAAGTGTTTTTTTTGATTCTCAAAAATAGAAATGAAGTTGTTTTTTTTGCCTCCTGAGATTGGGTTATGGATGAATAAATATGATTTTTCCATACCTTTAATAAATTACCTTTATTGCTTTTTCTAGCACACTAAATTGCATAGTACTTAAGCCACTGTTATCAGGTATTTCTCCATCTAAATGCATGGCTTCGTTATTAAAACTAAGAGTCATTTTACTGCAAGTAAGTTCTGTGCAATACTTGGAATCTAAGGCCTTGCCTTTAAAAACGGTTCGAATTAGAAAGGGCATTAAGATAAAAGGTGGCTTTGTTACAATCGTAATATGCATAATGCCGTCATTAACCTTGGCATTGGGCGCAATATGAAAATTGTGGCCATATTGGGTAGAATTTTCATATACGATAAAAAATGCCTTGCCTTGATAAGAGGAACCAGAAATATCGATTTTATAATTAAACGGTTTATACTTTATATACTCTGTAAAAATGAGCTTGGCATACGACCATAAACCGCGCAATTTAGTTTGGTTAAAGAGTACATTAATGTGGCCATCGAACCCAACTCCTGCAACGTTTAAGAAAATGCTGTTATTAGCTTCTATTACATCAATGGGTTTAGCAGTAGAATCTAGCAGGTACAGAACTGCTTTATCAACTGTCATTGGTAAACCCAAGTGAAAAGCCAATCCGTTGGCTGAGCCATTAGGGATAATGCCTAATTCGGTGTTGGAGTTAAGAAGAACAGATGCTATTTCGTTAATGGTGCCATCGCCACCCACCGCAACTATTATATCATATTCATGCTGGTACTGATTGGCTAATTCTTTAGCATGCCCTATATGCGTGGTATTAATTATTCTATGGCTTGGAAAGTTCTCTTCAAAAGCGTTGAACACCTTAGTAAAGTCTTGTTTTCCACCTCCAGAAATAGGATTATTAATAAAGAGATACCTCTTATCCATTTACTTTATCAAGTAAGCTAGCTTCGTTAATAATTTGATTGATAAAGAGTATGTCTCTATGGATTTTTTCGGCCAATTTACTTTTTCCAATCTCTCTTTTTAAAGATGATTTGGGCTCAAACAAATCTTCGTTCCAATCGAGTGCTATATATAAGGTATTATTAACAATAGACATATAAATGCCACTGTTTGCATCTTTATCAATGCCCGCTATAAAATCATTGGCAGAAGAGTCTCTTACATCCTTATACTTATCAAAAATAAAGTCTAATACTTTAAGCCTTGCTTGATTAATAAATGACTTTGCAACTTCGGGATCATTGCAGAAAAATTCATAATCTGATTTCTGCAAATCAGAGTCAATTAAAATTAAATCCTGTTCTTGTACTCTAACGCTAGTACTTGCCATTGAGGACCCACTGGGTATGAAGTTACTTATTAATCGCTGCAAAGTAGTTGCTAATGCAAATTTGGGTATAATCGTTATTGGGCTCGCAAGGTTGATGCTTGCAAGTTCTATTTGCATAAAAATGCCATTAAATGTGATATCTGTATGCGAAGTATTTTGGCTTGAATTACTCGATCTATTTCTTCTACTTGGCCCGCTTGATCTGGTAACTGTCAGCTGGCATTCGGATATTACAACGTTGTGCCCGTTTAAATTTCCTCTTATTGAATCTTCGCTTTTAAATTTGCTGCCATAAATTAATCCTGCTTTTTCGTATTCTTCTTTTGATATTCCTTCTTCGCTAAAAGTTAACATTGGGTTAACGTGTTTAACAATTTTACTAACTAGTTCTTTTTTAAGTTTAGTAGCAAAACCATCCATTACATTGCCCTCCTTAATGCCCATGTAAATAAACGCAGCAATGGCTGAACCAAAAGACCCTAAGAATCCTCCAACACCAAATATAATGGCCGTATCTCCTGAAAAAATAAGAACAAGAATTGCTGTAAAGGCAATAAATGATGGCCAAATAACGATAAATGATTTTTTAAAAAGACCTTTAGTTTTTTTTAAAGCGCTTTCCCTTTCTTGGTCTAAAGAACTAATGATTGCATCAAATTCAGAAGGCAATGCAGGTGTATCGCCCTGCATATATTTTGCCGATGAATCTTTGTATTGGTTTTCATAATCTTCCATAGGTATATTTTAAGTAAGCAGAATATGCACTAATGTAACAAAGAGTTTTTAACCCAACAAGGTAGCTTGTAATTCAGCATTTAAGAAAAATCCTTTTCCTAAATGCTTGAAAAGGAGTTGGTACTACTTCTTTTTCTTTTTAGCTGGAGCTTTCCTTTTTTTAGCAGGTGTTTTTTTAGCAATCATCTCTTTCACATCTTCAAGAGAGATTCCTTTAGCATCTACTGTTTTAGGTAGTTCAATTTTAGTTTTTCCCTTTAGAATGTTAAATCTACCCCAACGTGCTTTTTCAACTCTAATTCCTTCTTCTTCCCAATTATGAATAACCTTATCAATTTCTTTTTGCTTTTTGTCTTCTATTAATTGAACAATATCATCGTGGGTAAGGTTGTCGAAATCATATTTCTTGTTTACGTTAATAAACATACCATTCCATTTAATAAATGGACCAAATCTACCCACACCTTTTTGAACTGGAAGTTCATTATAATGATCGATAGGAGCGTCAGCTGCCTTTTTTGCTTCAATTAGTTCAATGGCTCTAGGCAGCTCAACAGACATTGGGTCTTCCCCACGATCAAGAGATACGTACATTGGGCCAAACTTAACATAAGGGCCAAAACGACCTATGGCAATAATAACTTCTTCTTTATCGTGTTCTCCTAAACTTTTCGGAAGTTCGAATAATTTAAGCGCTTCTTCTAAGGTTATTTTATCTAACATTTGCCCTTTTAGCAGGCTCGCAAATTTAGGTTTTTCATCTTCTGCAAGTTCCTCAGAATTTCCTATTTGAGCAAGAGGGCCAAATTTGCCTAGCCTTACAAGAACTGTATGCCCTGTTTCAGGGTCTTTTCCTAATTCTCTATCTCCACCTACTTCTTTACGGTCTAGTTTTTCACTAGATTCAACTAGTGGATGAAATTCATCATAAAAGTTTTTCATCATTGATGCCCATTGCTTTTTACCGTGGGCAATCTCATCAAAATCTTTTTCTGCTCGTGCTGTAAATTGGTAATCTAAGATTACACCAAAATGTTCTACTAAAAAATCAGTCACAATCATTCCTATATCAGTAGGAAAGAGTTTGTTTTTTTCTGCGCCTGTATTTTCTGTTTTTGAACTTGTTTGAACGTTGTTGTTTACAAGTTCTACAAATTGATAGGTTCTTTGAGTGCCGTCTCTTGCTTCTTTTTCTACATATTCTCTCTTTTGAATGGTAGAAATAGTGGGTGCATAGGTAGATGGACGGCCAATGCCCATTTCCTCTAATTTTTTCACCAAACTAGCTTCGGTATACCTTGCTGGGTGGCGGCTAAACGATTCGCGAGCTGACAATTCATTTAATTGAAGAATATTTCCTTCAGAAAGTGGAGGGAGCATAGAGCCCTGCTCTCCATTTAGTTCATCATCATCGGTGCTTTCGAGGTATACTTTTAAAAACCCTTCAAACCTGATCATTTCACCTTGGCTAACCAATTGATGAGTAGATTTTGAAATGGCAATATGAGCTGTGGTTTTTTCTAATTGAGCATCGGCCATTTGCGAAGCAATAGCACGTTTCCAAATGAGCTCGTATAAACGAGTAGTGCCACTATCAATGCCAGTAGAGTGTATGCCAAAATTAGTAGGGCGAATGGCTTCGTGAGCCTCTTGTGCTCCAGCAGATTTATTTTTATAGGTTCTATTCTGCACATAATCATTGCCATAAGCAGAACTAATTTCTTTAGAAGCTGCCTTAATCGCATCTTGCGATAGATTAACAGAATCTGTTCTCATATAAGTAATCTTACCACTTTCGTACAGCTTTTGAGCCAAGGTCATCGTCTGCGAAACAGAATATCCTAATTTACGTGAGGCCTCCTGCTGCAAAGTAGAAGTGGTAAAAGGTGCTGCAGGAGTTTTCTTAGCAGGTTTAGTTTCAAGTTTATCTATGCTAAACTCAGAGCCATTGCATTCATTTAAAAATGCTTGTGCTTCTTCAACAGTTTTAAATCGTTTTGGTAATTCAGCTTTAAAAGCTTTATTATTAATGGCGAACTGGGCAGTAACTTTAAATGAAATTACAGCGTTAAAATTATCTATTTCCCGTTCGCGTTCAACTACTAATCTTACTGCCACAGATTGTACTCTACCAGCAGAAAGACCGTACTTAATTTTTTTCCAAAGTACAGGTGATAGCTCAAACCCAACCAACCTATCTAAAATACGCCTTGCTTGTTGGGCATCTACTAAATCAATATCTATAGTACGAGGCGATTCCATTGCCTTAGTAATAGCAGATTTTGTTATTTCTCTAAATACAATTCGCTTTGTCGTTTTTTCATCAAGCTTTAAGGCTTTCGCCAAGTGCCAAGCTATGGCTTCCCCTTCACGGTCATCATCACTGGCTAGGTATACTTCAGGAGCAGCTTTTGCTAATTTTTTTAAATTGGCAATAACCGATTTTTTATCGGCACTTACTTCGTAAGTAGGGGTAAAGTTATTTTCAATGTCAATGGCATTATTACCTTTGGGTAAATCTCTAACGTGGCCATAACTAGAGGCAACAACAAAATTTTTACCCAAGTAGCCTTCTATGGTTTTAGCTTTAGCAGGGGACTCAACAATCACAAGGTTTTTCGACATATCGCAGGTGTGCTTTCTTTTAAAGATGCCAAATATCTACAAATTTTATAAAAAAGCGCTTCTTAAATTATAAATCGATGGGCAATTCTTATATTTATCCCTATATCTACTACGGATACCCGTTTAATATGTCAAAAAAAATATTTTTAGTTCGTCATGCTAAAACTGAAGACGGCTCTTCTGAGAAGCGAGACTTCGATCGAGTATTAACTAATCGCGGGCTGCAAGATGCCACCGTTTTAGGGAAGTATTATAATTATAAAGGGGTTAAGCCTGACCAGATTTTTAGTAGTGATGCTGCTCGAGCATTTGCTACTGCTGAGCTTATGGCATCTCAAATGGCCTACGAACTTTCGCGGATTCATCTTAATCATGAAATTTATGAAGCATCGGTTCGTACTCTATTGCAATTGGTAAATGATTTAAAAGACGAATGGGAGTCTGTAATGATTGTAGGGCATAACCCACCCATTAACTACCTCTCTGAGTACTTATCTGGAGCAGATATAGGTCATATGAACACAGGGAGTTGTGCAGTAATTAGTTTTGATACTGACTCTTGGGCAGAAGTAAGTCAAAATTCTGGTATGCTCGATGAGTATATTATAGCCAAAGAAATTGCCGTTTAAAATAGTGTATTCCCTCAATTTAAAGTGAACATATTACCTGCAGTAACCTCTATTCTTTCAGCCAATGAATTAGGTGAGTTTATAAAGCTAGCATACAACCTAAACGAAAGTTTTACTTGTAAGCTAATTAAAACTGGAATGAACCACACGTACATTATCTCAAATAATAAAACGAAGTATGTTGTAAGAGTTTATAGCCATAATTGGCGATTAAATTCAGAGATTATTGAAGAGGTTAACTTACTGAAGTTATTAAAAGAGAATGGTATAGGCATATCTTTTCCAATAGCAGATAAAAAAGGTGTTTTTATTCAACAAGTAAAAGCACCTGAAGGGCTAAGGCAAGTGGTGGTGTTTTCATTTGCCGAAGGTGGAAAAATAAGGTTTATGGATAAGGGAATTTGCTATTCCTTTGGTTCTCTTATGGCAAGTATTCATAATGTAACGGCAAATAAAAATCTTGATAGAGTAAATTACAATTTAGATACCTTATTAGGTGCATCTTATAATTGTTCAAAGACATTCTTTCCTGAGAAGTTAAAAGAAATGGCTTTTATTAAAGAACAAAGTGCAGCAATTCGTAAATGTTTTATAGAAAACGATAAAAATCTCAGTCAAGGAATTGTTCATTTAGATATTTGGTATGATAATATGAACATTACTGAAAAAAATGAAATAACCATTTTTGATTTTGATTTTTGTGGGAATGGACCATTAATTTTAGATGTTGCATATTTTTGTATCCAACTCTTTCATATAGAAACTGATAAAACCGAATATGAGCTAAAATTAAAGAGTTTTTTAGAAGGGTATAAAAACAGTAAGACGTTATCAAAATCTGAGCTCGAATTAATTCCTTCTGCAGCTTCAGCAATTTGGATTTTTTATCTTGGCATACAAGTTAAAAGATTTGATTGGTCAAATGTCTTTCTATCAGAAAATTACCTTAAAATGTATGTTGGTAGGATGAAATCTTGGATTGAATACAATTCTAAACATAAAATAAGCATAGATGGTGCTATGTAAAATAAACAAGCTCGGGGTGCTTATTTAAAATTTGAATAGCAAGATCGAATAGGTGCGTATTTTATTTTTTTAAATGAAACTTATAAATCAGCTGTGGCTATTTATATAGTTTTAAAGTATTTTAAGTAATATCGCAATTAATATGGAAAACATTTCACAGATAATTAACGATGCAGTAATCGCTTATGCGAGCTGGATATGGGGCACTCCTTTATTATTATTATTAATGGGAGGCGGCTTGTTCTTTGTGTTTTATTCCCGTTTTATTCCGTATCGATATTTTTTTCATGCCATTAATATTTTGCGAGGCAAATATGATAATCCTGATGATGAAGGAGAGATTACTCATTACGAAGCCTTATCTACAGCTTTAGCAGCTACTGTAGGTATGGGTAATGTATCTGGTGTGGCGGTAGCTATAACTATGGGAGGTCCTGGTGCTATTTTTTGGATGTGGGTAAGTGCAGTTATTGGAATGGTAACTAAATACTTTACCATAACGCTGGCTGTAATGTTTAGAGGTAAAGATGATGCAGGTGTGGCGCAAGGTGGCCCCATGTACGTTATCCAAGAGGGAATGGGCAAAAAATGGCGACCATTAGGTGTGTTTTTTGCCTTAACGGCCATGGTTGGAGTGTTGCCTATTTTTCAAGCCAATCAGCTAACCAAAGTAATTAGAGATGTGATTTTAATTCCTAATGGTTGGGATCAAGGCGAAACTTCTAAATGGATCATCGGCATTACACTCATGGTGGTTGTTACCTTCGTGATTTTTGGGGGCATAAAACGTATTGCTAAAATTGCAGGTAAATTGGTGCCCTTAATGGTGGTGGTTTATTTCTTTTCGGTACTCTATATAATTATTGTAAATTTTGATGTTGTGCCAGCTTCTTTAGCTTTAATATTTACAGATGCATTTAATGCTGAATCGGTTTTAGGTGGAGCTGTAGGTAGCATCATCATCATTGGCGCCAAGCGAGCTGCTTTCTCAAACGAAGCAGGTATTGGTACAGCACCAATGGTGCAGGCTCAGGCTAAAACAGATGAACCCGTACGCGAAGGACTTGTTGGTATGCTAGGGCCTGCTATTGATACTTTATTGGTATGTACATTAACAGCCTTAGCCATTTTAGTAACGGGTACCTGGCAGGAGTCAGGCATTGATGGGATTACCGTAACGGTACATGCTTTTGATAAGGCCATTCCATATGTAGGTAGTTATTTGCTCTTTTTAGCAGTGCTTATCTTTTCGGTTACGTCACTATTCTCCTTGTCTTATTATGGCGAAAAAAGCTTAGCCTTTTTAATTGGGACTAAAAAAGCACACTTTTATAAAGTAGTATATGTACTTAGTATTGTTTTAGGAGCTGTGGCTTCCTTAAACTTTATTATTAACGTAATAGATTCATTTTATGCAATGATGGCCATACCTACAATGATATCAGCCTTGTGGCTTTCGCCAAAGGTTATGAAGGAAACTAAGAAGTACTTTGCCAAGATGAAGGAGAAAGGGATATTGTAAAGAAAAGAAACATTGTTTCACAGTGTTGCAATGTTTGATGATGTACTCCAATCCTTGGTTTGTGTCCTTACGAATTAACAAAAGAGTAAAGTTTTACGAAATGGGTATTATTTAGTTTTTGTTTGTGAAAGATGTGCGAAATGAATTGTAAACTAGAAATGAGGTTCGTGAGGTTTCCTGCTAAGGAGGAGAAAATTAAATATTAATGGAAGTTTATAGATTCAAGAACGACAAAAGTAAGGAGGTGAAAACATATACTGTTGCAGTAATTGTCGGTTTGATTTTTTCAATTATCTTATTTTCGGGAACTAGTTTTTCAATTAATCCCAGTATTCTTTATTTATTGGCGACAATAGTTTCAGCTATTTCGATAATAATTGAAATCAAAAAATCTGGAAAGGAATTTAAGGAAATTATGATAGAGGAAGATTATATTAAATTTTACTTTTTCAATAAAATGAAAGATGCTTTAGTGATTGATAAAAAGGATATTTTAGTGAAAATTGATGAAGAAAAAATTGAATTTGAAAACAAATCTGCTAGTTCTCAAATAGGAAGATCCTATAAGAATAAAATGGAAGACATTCAGAGATGGGATGAGCTTATTACTCATCTAGAATAATTGTTGATGTTATAACTCCAACAGGTCAAGTCAAAGGCTTTAAAAGCAGAAAAGCTGGTCTATAGCGTCTCGCTTAGACCTTTTTTGTTTTGGGTAATAATAATGTTTTAAATTTAGTAGCTTTAACCAAGGAGGATAGATTACAATATGTACAATCACATATACTATTGGATTAATAAACTTTTTCTATCATTTGATGGTTTTCCAAATTTTTGGACAATAATTGTATTGTATTGGTTGCTATTGACCAACAGTTCAACGTTATTATTTGCCTTACTTGAGGGCAATTATGATTGTGCTCTTCTTAATTATGAATCATTTATGCTTTATGCTATTCTAATGTTAATTGGACATTTTATTTATTATTCTCATAAAAGGAGAACAGATCTAATTAATAAACTAGATAAAATGACTCGAAATGCAAAAGTATTTAGTTTAACAACCGCAATTATTTATGTTAAAGCAACAATTCTGATTTTTGTCTACTATACAGTACCTTATATTGAGAAAAGTAATGCTGGAGTTGGTAGCTTTGGTGGAACATAGAACCCTCTACTGCAAATGAGCTTTCTAATCTTATAAGGTTCCTCGTTCCTCGGAATAGAAAAGAATGATGTGTGAGCTTTAAAAAATAGAGCTTTGTGTTTTGGTGGTAAATAACTCCAAAAATTTCATTCCATAAAATGAATTGCCTTTATCATTAAGTTTAGGGCTCCATACAGTAATACTGTATTCGCCTGGGTGAATGGCAATAATTCCACCTCCAACTCCACTTTTTCCAGGTAATCCCACTTTAAAAGCAAATTCGCCAGCCTCATCGTAAAATCCACATAATTGCATAATGGCATTTATTCGTTTGGCTTTGCTTTCGTTTATTATTTGCTTTTTAGTGAGTGGGTCAGTGCCATGGTTAACAAGAAATAGCACCGATCGCGACAATTCTTGTGCACTCATTTCAATAGAGCATAGGTTGAAATAAAAATCTAGTACCACATCAACTTCATTCTTGATGTTGCCAAAATCCTTCATAAGGTTTACCAATGCAGCATTTCGGTAACCCATCGATTTTTCGGAAGCCACGATCTTACTGTTATAGTTTATGCTGTTATTATCAGCCACGTTGCGAATAAAGGCTAGAAATTCTTCTTGAGGATGCGCTAATTTAGAGATTAAAATATCACAAATTACCAATGCCCCAGCATTAATAAATGGGTTTCGAGGTATTCCATTGTCTTTTTCTAATTGTACCAACGAGTTAAAAGCATTGCCCGATGGTTCTACTCCAACTCTGGTCCAAAGGTTTTCATTTTCAGTGGAGTAGGCTAGTGTAAGCGCAAAAACCTTTGCAATACTCTGAATGGAAAATTTTTCATCGTAATCTCCAAAATTATATTGCTTATTATCAATAGTAGTAAGTTGAACACCTAATTTGCGTGCATCTACTTTACCTAATTCTGGTATATAGGAGGCTACTGTACCGTTGTTCTCCAATAATTGCAACTCTTGGGTTATCTCTGAAAAAATAGTGTCAAAACTCATACGTGTAAATAAACTTATAAAATAGGAATGTATAAACAATTGGGCATAAAAAAAGCTTGCTATAAATAGCAAGCTTGAATAGTATTATGCGTGTTATCTTAAGCCATGCTTACGCTAACTGCATTCAATCCTTTAGGGCCTTCTTCTACTTCGTAGCTTACTTTGTCGCCTTCATTGATTTCTACATCTAAATCATTTTTGTGTACAAATACATCTTTACTTCCGTCATCTGGTGTGATGAATCCAAATCCTTTTGCGTTATTAAAGAATTTTACTGTTCCGTTATTCATTATTATCAATTATAAGTTATTAATTGTATCAAAGGTACTATAATAAATTTAAACCTATCATTTAATTGAAAGAAGATAAAAGTGGATGATAAAAAGATTGGTAATCAGGCAGTTATTTGATGTTAAAAACAGGGTTTTCGATAAATTCTTGGTCTGATAGTGTTTTTAGGAAGGCTAACAAGCCTGCTTTTTCTTCTATTGTAAGTTGAAGGCCTCCATTATTTAGCTGCTTCATTAATGGATCAACAGTTGATGAGTGTTGCAAGCCTTCGCTGTAAAAGTCAATTACCTCCTCTAAGCTAGCATAGCTGCCATCGTGCATGTATGGGGCCGTGTACTCAATATTACGGAGGGTGGGGGACTTATATTTGCCGATATCAAGTGTGTCTCCCGTTACTTCGTTATGGCCTAAAGAAGGGTTTGCGTCTAAGGCGTTATTGTGGAACTGATTATCGCTAAAAAATGTAGTGGCGTGGCAATGAAAACAATCTCCTTTTTCTGTAAAAAACAACTCCAATCCAAGGCTTTCTTCGGTTGTAAATGTGGCTTCTCCTCTTTGTACCTTATCAAATTTAGAATTACCAGAATTCATTGTTCTTAAAAATTGAGCTAAGGCTTTTTCGATGTGCACATACTCAATTTTATCAATGCCAAACGCTGTATTAAATAGGGCAGGATATTCAGGATGAGAATTGAGGTTGTCTAGGTTTGTTTCGAAAAATTCCTGCACCTCAAATGCCATTATGTCTTCTAATGAGCCTTGTACTTCGCCTTTCCAAAGCCAGTTATGCTGCCAGCCTAAATTTAAATGTGGCAATACAGCTAGGCCAGAAGAAAAAGATTTTTCTTGTAAATGACAGGTTGCACAAGCTCTTGCTTGGTTTTTATCTAAAATAGGGTCGTAGTATAGTTTTTTGCCTAATTCAACCCCTTCTATTGTTAAGCTGTTATTGGCAGGAATATCCATTTCTGGAAATCCAATTGGGAGGGTTAAGGTGTAAGGTGTGGGTACAATATCAGGTTCTTCTTTTGGTCCACACCCAATAAAAATTAGGCCAATTAATGCTAAGAGCAGGTATTGTTTCATTAGTTTTCTAGAGGAATGGTGATGGAAAATACATCTTTTCCATTGTTTTGAACTGTTGCTTGTGCATCTGGGTTGCCCATAATACCTGAACCCCAATATTCGAAATCCCAGGCTGTAGGGTTCTGAAACCAATTACCAACATTCATAACAATATTGAGGTTTAATTTCTTACTTGCAGTAACTAAATCGTTAAGAGGTATGTCAACTGCAATTGAATAGTCTTTTCCTGTCAAGGGGCCAGCATGGAAATTAAAGAAGTCTGAACCATTGCTGCCCTGATAATCTCCTTCTAATTTCATGTAATGATAGCCACCGCCCATAGGTACGGGCCATTCCATTAAGCGGTCTAAATCAATGCCCAAGCTGCTAGTAATATTATCTTCAGGAGCTAATCCATATACAAATGATATGCTTGAGTAACTTCCATTTGGTATTGGATTAGTGAGCTCTAATTGTAGGGTTTCCGAATCCCTAATATCTACAAAATGGATGGTTGGGTTTGTATAAACGCTACCATCAGTATTGTGAAATGCTATTTGAGATACAAAGTACTTAACCGTTTTAATACTGTAATCCTGACCCACTGCATTGGTGTAAATTTGTTGGTCTAGAATTAAGGGTGCATTATTATTAATATGCTCAAAACTAATAATTACAGTTGCCTCTTCAGGGTCGATGGCGTTGGTAGCACAACCCAAAAAAAGAGGAAGAATAATCGGAAGTAGAAAAAATAGCCGTTTCATATTAGATGGATTTTACTCAAATTTAAAGAGTAAACACTATATCTAAAATGATTGGCGTCACATTAGGGTGTATAATTTAGAGCAAGTCTGATAATCGCCTGATTTGCAGTTTACGGGGGCTTTCTATTTCGAGGAACGAGAAATCTTCTCAAGTTAGAAAATTGCTTTCTATTTGTATAAGATTCTTCGTGCCTCAGAATGAAAAAAAGCAAATTCGGAGATTTGCACCTAGAGAGTAGACGATAGTCAGACGATTTTTATATCGACTTTGCACTCCCAAGCATTCTCGTTACAAACGAGGATGCTGGTTATACTAGCGCGTTGAGTTGCAGGGAGTAAAATTGAGAGGAGAGAAAAGGCCTTTCATGATTGATGGATTTTACTCAAAAAAAAGCAAACGCTACATCTAAAATGATTAGGGTACATTAGGGTGTTTAGTTTAGCACAATTGGACGCTTGCGCTATAGGATTATTTTGTTACTTCAACACCTTTCCAAAACGCATAATATCCTTTTATTCCTTTGGCTAAATCAGAAACCTCGGGGTAAAACCAAGCTGCATCTTCGTTGGTTTTTCCATTTACTTCTACTGTGCTATACGAAGCCACGCCTTTCCAAGGGCAGGTGGTATGGGTGGCAGAGTCCTTAAAAAAAGCCTTGTTAATACTTTCAGGAGAAAAGTAATGATTTCCTTCTATTACAATTGTTTTATCGCTTTCGGCTATTACTTCACCGTTCCAAATTGCTTTCATAGTATTTTAATTTTTTAGTTGATTTAATAGAAAATCATACGCTTCCTTAAAAAAAGCGTTGGTTTCTTCGATGTTAGAAACATCAGAAGCTTTTAGAACTGCTCCTTGCCAACCTTCGGTAATCCATTGCCCGTTTGTGTTAGAGGGGGCAGCGCTGTAATCAATAGAACCATCTTTAGTCCAACCATACACGTAGAAATAGGGCTCATTAATCATGCTGTCTGCAATGGCTAATCCAGCACCTATTGATTGGGTAGTTTCGCCTTTGGCTTCTGTAATAGAATAATAGACTCCTGTATCAAAGTGGTGTGGCCAAACATTGATTTCAGAAGTATTACCACTTATTTGGTTAAGTGCAATCATCGCTAGGTTGGCCATTGTTCTTAGCTCTTTCCAAGCAGTGTTAAATTCATTGGTTAGGCCATTAAAATTATTGATTTTGTAATGCGCATTTTCGGGGAGTTCGTAATGCAACTTTGTGACTAATTCGTTACGATATCCTAGGTTAGCTATCCAATCTGCCCAAATACTGTAAAGAGCGGGTTGGTCCAATCCTCCAATATCAATGGATTGTAAAACTTGCAAGTCTTCACTTAAAAGAGATAGACTAAATGGAGATAGATTAATGCCCATTTTGTAATTTTTGCCATCTATTGCAAATAATCTACCCAAGATCATTTCAGAGGAAGGATCCCACACTTGTGTGTTCTGGCTATCATCGGGTAGTGATGGTATTAGGTTTACTCCAGTAAGTGATAAAAGCTGCACTGCTCTGTGGAGGTTTATTTCTTCGAGATTATAATCGGTAGGTAAATTCATTGTTTTCTGTTTCTATTCTTTACAAAGCAAACTATCGCTAAAAAAGTTCTTTGAATCTAAAAAATGTTGAGAACAAGCAAATCCAGTTTTGGATGCCATCTCTTCTATTTCCTCTAAGCTATACTTTTTAGAGAGCTCGGTGTAGATAAGTTCATTTGGTTCAAAATAAAATGTTATAGAGATAGTCATTTAGGCACATACTAATTTAGAGTGTTCAATATTCTCAGC
>CAZDQR010000020.1:0-19763 GCA_964507315.1 uncultured Roseivirgaceae bacterium | reverse complement strand
GAAGGAATAACTTCATCTTTTTTACAAGAAGAAACTACAACTGCTAGTAAGGCAATTGCGAATAAAAAACGTTTTGTCATGTTCATAGTTATTTAATTAATATTTTTTAAAAAATTAAAATTAATACATTATAATCAATATTATGCTTTCAGTTAAATTAATAGCACTTGAGTTAAATTCTAATCGCTTAAAGTTTATAAATATCTTTACTAAGTGCAATTGCAGGTTTTAAAACAAAAAGAGCTAATGTAAATAATTAGCTCTTAACTTGATCATAATTATACCTTATTGAGGTACAGGTAATGCATTACCTGGCCAGTTGTTTGGGTTTATATTTGGTATATTAGATTCAAATGTTTCATTTATTTTATCAATAAACAAACTAGTAATCCACGCAGAACCTCGTTGGTTGGGGTGAATGCCATCCAATGAAAAGGCGCCAAATGGGGGAGCTATACTTGCATCCATTCCTGCTCCATTAATACTAGTGCCTGTTCTAGCAAATTCAGTAAAAATTGTGTTGATATCTAATAATACAAGATTAGGGTTGCTATCTACAGCAGCCATAATAACAGCATTAAAATCAGCTACATAATCAGCCATTTTGTTTAGGTCTGCATCAGTTAATGTGTATTCTTCGCCTAATGGAGTCGCAACACCAACAGGTGCATTTGCAGGAAGGCCTAGAACAGTTCCTGCGGATAATGTAATTAAATCATCAGAATTAGCCATTCGCATGCTTACTAAACCTGGGTTATATGGAGTTAAATCGGTGAGATTAGTATCAAAAATTACAATTCCATTGGCTCCATCTTTGAAAACTACGTAACGAAGATCTGCTTCTTCTTGGGTAATTATTTGAGCTTGAACCATTAAATCTAATCCTCCATTATAAGGAGCATAGCTTCCATTTACTGCATCTGCAGTAGCTTGATCCATAGGAATTGCATTCCAGGGAACTGTAGTAAAATGTGGTATATCGTTTATGTTTGGTATGTTAGCTATAATTCCTTTTTGCCCATCAGAAAAAAGAATTGAGATACATGCAGTATAAGCTGCGGTAAAATCAGCTACTGACGTTAAATTACCTCTGTTTTGTCCATCGATGTTACCAGTAGCACCGGCAAGGGCATAGCCAAGTACATCGTTGGCTCCTAACCAAAAGGTAATGAACGTGCCGTTGGCTGCTGCTGCATCTGCTATAAATGTAGTTGTTGGCGAAGACGCAAATCTGCTGAAGTAGGGGTTGTAATTACCTGGTCCATTCGCAGGGTTTCCATAACCTGGAAAAACAGCTTCCGTGATCTTAATCCCTGGTACACTAATATTATTCAAAGCACTTCTATCGCCTGAATAATCAGTAATAGCTTGGCCAGGTATAATTGGAGAGGGAGCTGGGCTTGCTGGGTTTTTTAAATATAACCTGCCATATGCTCCACCTGAAAATCCAAAATCGCCATCTACTGCATTAATATCTGGTTGGTTAAATTCACCGCTGCCTACTAATTGCATTTGAGTGGCTAAGATATTCGCAAATGAGGCTTCTTGGCCTGCATCGTATAAAGCTCCATCCATATAACCCGCAGTAAGTGAGTTGCCAACGGTAACTAGTTTTGTAAAATCCGCTGTGCCCGAAGTGGGTACTTCATCTTCAGGAAATGTATAGGTACAACTACTTGTGGTAGCTATAATTCCTGATAGTAATAGTATGTATATATATTTCATCTGTTAAAATCTTTGGCTTAGTTTAATAGTTCATCAAACGTTAATGAAACATAATAGATGGCTCCTAACGTTGGTCCACCATAATTAAGCACGTGTCGGTTGTTTAATAAATTAGATCCTCCAACTTTAAGCACTGATCGCAAGCTGCTTAATTTATAGCTTAGTTGTGCATCTACAGTGCCCACAGCAGGAACTGTGCCTGATCCAAACCCTGCTCCCCAGAAATAGCTAGTTTGCCATCTAAAAGCGACATTAAAACCTAGGTTATCAGTAACCTTTCTATTGCTAAACGAAAAATTTACTTTGTGTTCTGGTGTATTAAAGTCATTTTGATCGTTATCATTAAATCCATTATCTAGTAGTTTGTTCCAGTTATAATTGGAACCAATGGTATATCCACGGCCTAGCATATAATCTATTCCAATGGCAGCGCCAGCACCTTTAATTTGGTTTTCAACATTGGTATAAGTAGAAAATGTGTTTTCCATGCCTTCGGTAGTAATAGGCGTTAATAAGGTTTGTGCATTTCTTATATTTTGCTCCGTTTCTGGTTGGTATCCCCAGAAATCAGGGTCATTAGGGTCGCTACTTGTATTTGAAGGTATATTAATCGCACCAGATGCTTTTCTCATAGCAACTTGCGTGATAAAATTATTGTAGATATTATAATACCCAACAATATCTAACATTAACTTGTTGTTTATTAATGATTTATAACCTAATTCAAAAGAGGTTATTTGCTCTGGTATCACTTCGGCTGTTTCGGCTTCAGTTATAGGAACTAATAAATCTAAATAATCTGGGTTACCTAATTGAGCACCGTCTCCACCTGCTTCTTTACCAAACTTAGAAGCAAAAGCATTTACAGAAGTTAATGTGTAAGCATTATTAAAGATATCGTGCCTATCTCTATAATATTTAAGTCCTCCTAAAAGCCTTGCAGAAACTACATTTAAATCAATATGTTGCCCCTGGGTAGTTGGGTTTCTGAAGCCAGTTTGAAACGACATTCTAATGTTATGATTAGGAGCTGCCTTAATAACCGCTGAGAGGCGAGGGTTAATTTGCCCATTAAAGTTCTCGTTTTTATCATAGCGTAAAGATCCTGTTAATCTCAATTTTTCGTTTATTAACGCTTTAGAAGCTTGTACAAATGCGCCATACTCAGAAATTGTTATTGGTGCATCCGGTGTATCTGGAAAAATAGTTCCATTAGATCGTAAATCATACACTTGGTAGGATCCTCCGGCCATTAAGTCCATAAAATGGATTTCTTTTTTAAAATTATACTGTCCTTCTAAGTGGTATAAGGCACTTTTATCTGAAAACTTAGATCCCTTAGGAATTACATCTGAGGTAGCTTTATCAAATGCTGCTTTAAACTCGGGAGATCCAGGTTCTGGTCTTTTATTTCCATCGATAGGAGATAGGCCATCTGCTTGCCCTCTTGCATACGTATGCGCATCTTCGTCTCCTCTGCCTTGCAGTTGTTTAGCAATTAGATAATTTACTCCATAAAGTCCAAACCACGTACTATTGGCTCGCCATTGGTCATTAATTAAAACACCTGTTAAATCAGCTATATACGAACTTCCAGAATTTTCTAACGTGGCATAGGCTCTAATAAAAAAGTCGCTCCCTCTAAATTCAAGTTTGTGCGAAGTAATGCTAAAGTCTTTAATTGAATAGCGTTGAGCTCCTGTATATACAGAAGTTCCTCCTCCATAGCCGAAATTATACGACACTTCTATTTTATCAGTAATTCTATAAAATAAACCTGCACCGTACTTTATGTTTTTTGCGTTATAATCAACAATATCTTGCTCTAAGTAAGGCGTTCTTGATACTACAGTACTAGGTAGAAGCGAAGGGTCTAAGCCTAGCGCATTTGCAGTAGAATTAAAGGCCCACTTGCTTTTAGTAAACCTAAGTTAATGGCTACTTCATCACCAAAAGCGTGAATTCTATCTGCTCCAGGATTATAGCTAAACCCTGCTGGTGTGTTTGCAACATTTCTATCTTGCATGCTTGTGCCATACCAATCCGTGGCTCCACTGTAAGTAAAGTTGGCTTTAAATGCTAATTTGTTATTAAAAGCTTTGGCATACCTTATAGATGCTTCATACATAGGCTGTGCACTACCAGGGCCAAATGCTTCGTTGTTTGGGTTGGTAACTGCGTCTTCTGTATTAAGGTCGGAATCGCCAATGTGGTTCATACTTAACTTTGCTGTTACACTTAGGCCTTGGTAATCAAATGGGTTTTTACTGTTTATAAGTAAAATTCCATTAAAGGCATTGGGTCCATATAAGGCTGAAGCCGCACCAGGTATAAATTCTACACTTTCTACGTCAAGGTCAGAAGGCCCATTTAGGCCACCTATTGGGAAATTAAGAGCAGGGGCTTGCGTATCCATACCATCTACTAATTGCACAAAACGTGTATTACCCGTAGAGTTAAATCCACGTGCATTAAAAACCTGAAAGTTGATACTGCTTGTGGTCATATCAACTCCTTTTAGATTCGCAATGGCTTTATAATAAGAATCGGATGCAGTGTTTTTAATGGCTAGAATTCCCATTTTTTCAATAGAAACAGGAGATTCCATAATACTTTGCTCCATTCTAGAAGCAGAAACTACTACTTCTTGGCCCATTATCATTTGTTCTTCTAGTGTTACATCTAATCCAGTATTGTCTGCATTAGTAATGTTTAGTTCTTGCGAAGCAAACCCAACCATTGAAACGATAATAGTAAGAGGAGGCGCTGTGTGCACATCAAATGCATAATTTCCATCAATATCGGTAACGGTTCCAATTACCTGGCCTTTTACTAAAATATTTACACCTCCAAGAGGTTCTCCTCCTTCATCGATAATCTTTCCTTCGATATGTGTTGTTTGGGCCATTAATGAAATGGTTGCAAACAGGAAAAGCAAGCTAAAAATGCCCTTCATTAGTACTATTTTTTCATAATTAGATTTTAATCGGTTTTATGCTATTTCAAGGGTAGTGTCTTAACAATAAGGCAGCTTACCACAGCATGGTTTTGTGTTAGGTTAGATAGAAGGTCTTTAAAAAATAATAGGGTTGCAATTTAGAATTGCAACCCTATTATTACCTTACCAGATTAAGGTACAGGCAATGCGTTACCAGCCCAATTATTAGGGTTTACATTGGGTATGTTGGATCCAAATACTTCATTTATTTTATCAATAAATAAACTTGCAACATAGGCAGACCCTCGTTGATTTGGGTGTACCCCATCTAACGAAAATGCTCCGAAAGGAGGCAAAATGGAAGCATCCATACCAGCACCATTTACACTTGTTCCATTCTGTGCAAAATCTGCAAAAATGGCATTAATATCTAATAAAGCTAAGTCACTATTGCTATCAGCTATAGATTTAATAACCGCATTAAAATCCGCAATTCTTTTCGCAATATCATTTTGATTTGCTTCGGTAAGTGTGTATTGTTCCGCTAATGGAAAACCAACACCAATTACTGAACCAGGTTTGTTGGAGTCCTCCAAAGTTCCTAATACAGCACCAGCAGATAAAGTGATTAAATCATCTGAAGACGCCATTCTCATACTTGGTAAACCAAATGAAGATAAATTAGTTAAAGTTTCATCTTGGATAACAGCACCATTGTCTCCTTCAACAAAATGAATATATCTGTAATCAGCTTCTGCTTGTGTTATTGCTCCAACACTAACTGCAAGATCTAAACCTGCGTTGTAGGTGGCATCATATCCTGCATTTGCAACATCTGCAGTAGCTTGATCCATAGGGATCGCATTCCAAGGTACAGTTGTAAAATGAGGAATGTCGTTAATACTTGGAATGTTAGCTACGATACCTTTAGCTCCATTGGCAGTCATTGCATCAATGGCAGCTGTATAGGCAGCATCAAAGTCGGCTACGGGGGTCATAATATCTGAGTTATTGCCTCCTGTATCTCCAGTTGCGCCATCTAAAGCATAGCCAAGAGCATCGTTACTTCCTAACCAAAACATAAAGAATGAGCCATTAGCTGCTGTTGCATCTGCCAATTGCGATGTTGTTGCTGGATCAGATGCAAATCGACCGAAATAAGGATTTGCCATTCCATATCCTGCAATACCAGCATGAATAATTCGTATGCCTGGTATTCCAAAATTGTTTAAAGAACCTTTATCTCCTCCAAAAGGAGTAATAGCTTGTCCTTGATCAATTGGAGCTGGTGCTGGACTTGCAGGGTTAACTAAATGCAACCTTCCTAAAATTGTTTGCCCATCTGGTGCTAAGCCGAAGTAACCATCTTGCGCGTCAATATCTGGCTGATTAAAATCTCCGCCACCATTCAACTTAATTTGCTGAGCTACAATGTTAGCATATGAGGCAGCTTGCCCATCATTGTATAATGCCCCGTTCATATAACCTGCAGTTAGTGAGTTCCCAACTGCTACTACTTTTGTGAAATCTGCACTGCCAGCAGTTGGTGCTTCGTCTTCAGGAAATGTATAGGTACAGCTACTTACAGTAGCTATTAAACCTGCAATTAATAATATATTTAATTTCTTCATTTTTATCTTAGTTCAATAATTCGTCAAATGTTAAGGATAAGTAGTATATAGCTCCTAATGTTGGGCCTCCATAATTTAACACATTACGTGTGTTTAATAAATTAGAGCCTCCTAATTTTAAGATTGAACGCATTCCACTTAACTTATAACTTAGTTGAGCATCTACAGTTCCAACAGCTGGCACATTGCCTCGTCCAAATGAAGCTTCCCATCTAAAGGCAGTTTGGTATCGATAAGCAACTGAAAATCCAAGTTTGTCAGTCACTTTTCTATTGCTAAAAGAAACATTTATTTTATGCTCAGGAGTGTTGAAATCATTTAAGAAATTTTCATCCAATTCTGAGATAAGTTTGTTCCAGTTATAATTACTACCTATGGTATAGCCTCTACCTAACATATAATCTATACCAATGGCAGCTCCTGCCCCTGTAACTTGTTTATTAAAATTGGTATAGGTCTGAAAAGTATTTTCTTGCCCCTGAGTAGTTATAGGAGTTAGTAATGTTTGAGCATTTCTAATATTTTGCTCAGTATTAGGGTGAATACCCCAATAATCTGGGTTTGTAGGGTCTGCTGATACTCCTTCAATATCAATTACTCCCGCTGATTTCCGCATTTGAACTTGCGTAATAAAATCATCATAGATATTATAATACCCTACAAGGTCTAGTAAAATTTTGTTATCGATAAGTGCCCTGTATCCAAGTTCGAAAGATGTAATTTTTTCTGGCTTTACTTCAGGCACATCAGCTTCGCTATAAGGCACTAGTAGGCTCAAGTACTCTGGGTTTCCTAATTGAGAACCATCTCCATTGGCTTCATTGGCAAACTTGTCAACAAATGCATTTACCGAAGCCATTGTGTAGGCATTTGTAAATATATCACGTTGGTCTCTATAATATTTAAGTCCACCCAATAGTCGGGCTGAAACTACATTTAAATCAATATGTTGACCTTGTGTAGTTGGGTTTCTAAAACCTGTTTGAAACGACATTCTGATATTATGATCAGGAGCAGCTTTAATTACGGCAGATAATCTAGGATTTATTTGGCCTTTAAAATTTTCATTTTTATCAAAACGTAACGATCCAGTAAGCCTTAATTTTTCATTCATTAATGCTTTAGAAGCTTGTGCAAAAGCACCAAATTCTGCAATGGTTATTGGGTTCTCAGGCGTATCAGGGAAGAGTGTTCCATTGGAACGCAAATCATACACTTGGTAAGACCCACCTGCTATTAAATCCATAAAATGGATTTCTTTTTTAAAATTATACTGTCCTTCTAAATGGTATAGTGCACTCTTATCTGCAAATTTAGAGCCATTTGGGATAGTGCTTGATGTGGCCTTATCTAAAGCTGCTTGAAATTCTGGAGTGCCAGGAATAAGCCTTTTGTTTCCATCTACAGGAGAAAGTCCATCTGCTTGGCCTCTAGCAAAGGTGTGGGCATCTTCGTCACCTTTACCTTGAAGTTGTTTTGCAACCAGGTAGTTTACACCATATAAGCCAAACCATGTGCTATTAGCTCTCCATTGATCGTTAATTAATACACCTGTTAAATCGGCAATATAAGAATTTCCAGAGTTTTCAAGCGTGGCATAGGCTCTTATAAAAAAGTCACTTCCTCTAAATTCTAATTTATGCGATTGAATATTGAAGTTTTTTAGAGAGTACCGTTGAGCTCCTGTATAGACAGAAGTTCCTCCTCCAAAGCTATAATTATACGAAACTTCTATTTTGTCTGTAATTCGATAAAATAAACCTCCTCCATATTTTAAGTTTTTTGCACCATAATCAACAATATCCTGTTCTAAATAGGGCGTTCTAGATACTGTTGTACTGGGTAATAAATTTATATCTAATCCTAAAGCGTTTACTGTTGAGTTAAAAGCACCACTTGCTTTTAAAAGCCCTAAATTAATAGCTACCTCATCTCCAAATGCATGCAACCTATCTGCCCCTGGGTTATAGCTAAATCCAGTTGGTGTGCTAGATGCATTTCTATCTTGCATACTAGTTCCATACCAATCGGTAGCTCCACTGTAGGTAAAGTTTAATTTAAAAGCTAACTTGTTATTAAATGCTTTCGCATAACGGATGGATGTTTCGTACATAGGTTGTGCTCCACCAGGGCCAAAAGATTTGTTTTCTGGGTTTGTAATGGCGTCTTCATTATTTAAATCTGAATCACCTAAGTGGTTAACGCTTAGTTTGCCTGTTACACTTAAACCTTGGTAATCGAATGGGTTTTTACTGTTTATTAATAGTATGCCATTAAATGCATTAGGTCCGTATAGAGCCGATGCAGCACCAGGAATAAATTCAACACTTTCAACGTCAAGATCAGAAGGTCCATTTAAACTACCAACGGGGAAGTTAAGGGCTGGAGCTTGAGTGTCCATTCCATCTACTAATTGTACAAAGCGAGTATTACCTGTAGAGTTAAAACCACGTGCATTAAAGATTTGAAAATTAATACTACTACTAGTCATATCAACTCCCTTTAAGTTCGCTATTCCCTTATAATAAGAGTCCGAAGCTGTATTCCTAATGGCAAGGATTCCCATTTTTTCAATTGAAACAGGAGACTCCATGATGCTTTGTTCCATTCTCGAAGCAGAAACTACTACTTCTTGGCCCATTATCATTTGTTCTTCTAATGTTACATCTAATTCCTTGTTGTCCGCAATGGTAATATCCAATTCTTGCGAAGCAAACCCAACCATTGATACTATAATGGTTAAAGGAGGTGCTGTATGCACATCAAATGCATAATTTCCATCGATATCGGTAACAGTACCAATTACTTGGCCTTTTACCAAAATATTAACGCCACCTAAAGGCTCTCCCCCGGCATCGGTAATATTACCTTCTATATGGGTCGTTTGAGCCATTAGCGAAAAGCTTAATAGCAAGAAAAGAGCGCTAAAAATGCTTTTCTTCAGTAATAGTTTTTTCATATTAAATCTTTATTTTGGTTAAATTATTTTTAATTTATTTCTAAACCTACGTAAAAAATTACGCTATGAAAAACTATAAGGGCTATTTTTAATGCTTTTTTGGCTTTTTATGCCTTTACATAATGTGTAATTTATCGATGATGCAACACCATTTAATTTCCTTTAAAACTTTTTTCCAAGCCTTTGCCCAGTTTATCGCAAAGTGCTGTAATGCTATTGGCCATGTTTTCATCGCCTGTGGCGGATAAAATGCTTTGTGCCATTCCACTTAGGGCATCTAGGTAAAACATTTTCATTTCGTCCACAGGCATTTCTTTGGTCCAGAGGTCTAGGCGGAGCGTGTTTTTTTCAGCATCATCCCAAATGCCAATGGTTATGGCCTTAGTATGGTCAACTTTACCTGGTTTGTCTGTAGCATCCCATTGGATGGTTTCAGGTACATTTTGCTCATCTAATTGTATTCTAAAATTTATTTCTGATTTTTTCATGGTCGTATATTTAACCGCAAAGAACGCAAAACTTTACCGCAAAGAACGCTAAGATTTACTCAAAGGTCGCAAAGAAAATTCTGCGGTAATTCGCTAAATTAGGGGGAAGTGTTTTTGAATGAAATAAAGAACTCTAATGCCTCTGGGTTGCGCATAGCATCTTTACTAATCACTTTAGTTGCATCTTGTCCTTGTAAGATTTTCTTAATGGGAGTTTCCATTTTTTTACCACTGATAGTATAAGGAACTTCGTTTATTTGGATGATTTTATCTGGTACATGGCGTGGGGTATAAGCTTTTCTAATAGTGGTTTTTATTGTTTTTATTGCCTCCTCCGTTAGATTTAACCCATCTTTTAAAACCACGAATAAAGGCATGTAATCTTGTTCGTTTTTATCTAGATAAATAACAAGGCTATCTTCAACGAAATCTAGTGCTTCTACTGCTCGGTAAATTTCGCTAGTGCCTATCCTAATACCACCTCGGTTTAAAGTAGAATCTGATCTGCCATAAATTATTACTGAGCTACGATCTGTTATTGCTGTCCAATCTCCATGTCGCCAGATGCCAGGGTACATCTCAAAATAGCTTTGTGAGTATTTTTCGAAATTTTTGTCACCCCAAAAACAAATGGGCATCGAAGGCATCGGTTCGGTAATTACCATTTCGCCCATACTATCAATAACAGGTTGGCCATTTTCATCAAAGGCTTCTAGTTTGCAGCCTAGTGCTCGGCATTGTATCTCACCTTGGTATACTGGTACTAAAGGGTTGCCCCCTACAAAAGCACTGCATACATCGGTGCCACCGCTAATGGAGGTTAGCCAAACGTCTGGCTTTACTTTTTGGTAAATCCAATCGAAGTTTTCGGGTGAAAGGGGAGAGCCTGTGGAGCCAATGGACCTTAACGAGTTGAGGTTATGGCTTTTCGAAGGTGTTACTTTAGCTTGCATGCTAGCCGCAATAAATCCGGCACTTGTACCAAAATGAGTAATTTTTGCTTCTTCAATAAAATGCCACATAGCA
This sequence comes from uncultured Roseivirgaceae bacterium, assembly GCA_964507315.1. Taxonomy (GTDB): domain Bacteria; phylum Bacteroidota; class Bacteroidia; order Cytophagales; family Cyclobacteriaceae; genus JAKISE01. Next base: position 8,996 of record CAZDQR010000020.1, on the reverse strand, counting down.
TCCATATTGGGATATGCTGGGCTGCCATCGTAAAGCACGGTAGTGGCTCCACAAAGTAATGAGGCTTGAATGTAATTCCACATCATCCAACCTGTGGTTGTGTACCAAAAGCAGCGTTCGCTTTTTTTTATGTCATTATGAAAGGTTAAATATTTGAGGTGTTCTAGTAATACTCCTCCCACACTATGCGTTATTGCTTTTGGTTTACCTGTCGTGCCCGAAGAGTAAAGCACCCAAATAGGCTCGTTAAACTCTACTCTCGTAAAGCTAAGCGATAGGTTTGTGGTGGAAACGGCTTCCTTCCAACTCGTAGTGTTTTTGAAATTTATCTGGCTTTGATTATTTGTATACTGTACTAATATAACTTCGGTAAGGGAAGGAAGCTGCGTAATAATTTCATTAACCTCAGTCATTCTATCAAAATTTTTACCGCCATACGTATAGCCATCAATGGTAATTAGTACTTTGGGTTCTATTTGAGAAAACCGGTCAATAACTGAGCTTGTGCCAAAATCGGGAGAGGTGCTAGACCAAATAGCCCCGAGTGCATTAGTGGCTAAAAAAGCAATGATTGCTTCGGGGATATTGGGCAGGTAAGCAGCCACTCTATCTCCTTGTTTTATGCCTTTACTTTCTAAATAATGTTTTAATGAGGCTACTTTTTCCTCCAATTGAGCCCAGCTTATTTCAGTTAACTGATTAGTTTCATTTTTGAAGAGCAAGGCCGGATGCTCGGTTGTCTTGTTCCTGAAGATATGCTCAGCATAATTTACTTGGGCTCCTTTAAACCAGGCTGTTTTAGGCATAGCCTCTTCAGATGTAATTTCAGAAGGCTTTGTGGTTGACAGAACGTTAAAGTAGTTCCAAATGGCAAGCCAAAATTCATCAATATGCGAAACCGACCATTGCCATAACTCTTGGTAGTTTCTGGCATTTACGATATTATTTTTCGCTAGCCATTTAATAAAACTTGTTAGGTTACTAGAGGACTTAATTATATCTGTTGGTTGCCATAAAAGTTTTGGGGTTGCCATTGCATCAAATTTAGGGTTGAGAGGCTAGTAGTATATCTGTGGCTCTTTGTTTATCAATAACGAGTTGATCTTTCAATTTATCAATTGATTCAAATTTTTGCTCCTTTCGGATTAATTTGATAAACTTTACAGTGATTTCATCTCCGTAAATATCTTTATTAAAATCGAACAGGTGTACTTCTGTAATTACGGGTAAGGCATTACCCGAATTTTCATTATTAATGGTTGGTCTAACGCCAATATTTAGCATTCCATTAAAGGATTTGTTTTCTAGTTCTACCTGTACAGCATAACTGCCCACCGAAGGAATGAGTTTAAGCTCGGAATTGATTTTAATATTGGCTGTAGGAAAACCGAGCTTTCTGCCCAACTGATTTCCTTTTACCACCTTGCCATGCAAACAATGAGGGTAGCCCAAATATTGATTGCTAATATGGATTTCTCCCTTAGATAAGTGATTTCGAATTTTTGTTGAACTTACAGCAATATTGTCAATTTCTTGCTGAGGGATTTCTTCAACTGTAAAACCATTTGTTGCTGAATTAGCTGATAATGCTTTAAAACTCCCTTCTCTATTATGCCCAAACCTGTGATCGTAGCCAATTACGAGTGTTTTAGTTCCAATTTTATCAACTAAAATATTTTTTATAAAATCTGATGAAGTAGTTTTTGCAAATTCTTTGGTGAATTCAATAATAATGAGGTGGTCGAGCCCAAAATGCCTTAACAGTTTAATTTTTTCTTCAAAGGCAGTAATTAGCTTAATGGAATTGTCGTTGCCAAGCACTAATCGAGGGTGGGGCCAGTAGGTAATTAGTACGGTTTCGCCCTTCGTTTGGGCTGCAATGTTTTTGAGCCTAGCAAGAATTTTTTGGTGCCCAATATGAACGCCATCGAACGTGCCAGATGTAACAACTGCGTTGGGTAATTTATTAAATTTATCTAAGCCTCTATAAACTTTCACTGCTTATGGTATCAATGGTAAAAGCATCGTCTACTGAATAGTCTCCAATTTTGGTTCGCCTAAGCCCAGATAAATAGGCGCCCACACCAGCGGCAATGCCAAAATCGTTTACTAGGCTACGAATATAGGTTCCTTTAGAGCAATTTACTTTAAAACTTATTTCTGGCAAGTCTATAGAAGTTAGCTCAAATGCATAAATCGTAACTTTTCTAGATTTTAATTTCACTTTTTCGCCTGCTCTGGCTTTTTTGTAAGCCCGCTCTCCATTTACTTTTACAGCAGAAAAAATAGGTGGTGTTTGTTCAATTTCTCCTTCAAATTGAGGTATTAATGATGTTAAAATTTCGTCTGTTAGTGTACTAATATCTCCACCATCAATAATAGGGGATTCAAGGTCGTAGCTGGCGGTTGTTTTACCGAGCACCATTGTGCCTATGTACTCTTTGGGTTGTTCTTGAATTCCACTTATTTGCTTTGTTTTTCTATCGGTACATAGAATTAATAAGCCTGTCGCTAACGGATCTAGTGTGCCTGCATGGCCCACTTTTTTAAGATTTAATTTATTCTTTATCTTTTTTACAACATCAAAAGAAGTCCATTCTAATGGTTTATCCATTAGTATAACATGGCCTTCGGGTGGGATATTATTACTCATATAAACTGGCTAGATAACGTTAGTAAAGAAACCACAAAACAGTAATAAGCAAAATAGACGAGACTTCCTTTTTTAACGATGTTTATCATCCATTTACAAGCAATAATTCCAAATACTAAGGCGGCAAAAAAGCCAACAGCTAAAGCTGCATTTGATATTTGATTGGCCACAACTGGTTGCTCAATTACATCTTTTACTTTAAGTAAGGTTGCTCCTAAAATGGGAGGAATAACCATTAAGAAAGAGAAGCGGGTTGCCTTTTCTTTATCTACACCAAGTATTAGGGCCGTTGCAATGGTGGCACCTGATCTTGAAATACCTGGCAACACTGCAATGGCTTGAGCTATGCCAATTATACCTGCTTTTGAATAAGACAACTCGTGTGATTTACTATTCGCTTTTAAGTAGTTAGTGGCTAATAGAATAAACCCTGTAATCATTAACATTGAAGCCACAAATATTATTTGGCCATCAAAAAAGGCTTCTAGTTTAGATTCAAAGAACAAACCTACTATACCAACTGGTATCATTGATATGATGATGTAAATGACAAGTTTAGTTTCTTCGTTTAGTTCAAACTTGAACAGGCCCTTAAAAATAGAAATGATTTCTTTCCAGAAAACAATTATGGTACTTAGCACTGTAGCACCGTGAACAATTACTGTAAATAATAGGTTATTCGTAGATTCAATACCAAGTACCGCGGCCCCAATTTGAAGGTGGCCACTACTACTTACAGGCAAAAACTCTGAGATCCCTTGAATTATCCCTAAAATTAAGGCCTCTATAAGACTCATTATTTAGTTTTTGGTTTGCGAGTAATCGCGTATAATTCAAATATAAAACCCGACATAACCAAAATTGGTCCCAATGTGATTCCTCTAAAACCAAGGCCATAAGGTTCTGAATCGGTATTCATAATTATAAAACCCAATACAATTGTTGCAATGCCAACCAACATTAAGATGTAATTATTTCGCCCAAAGGGCATTGGTGAGTTATCCATTATTTAATATAGTTCGTCTAGTGATAGTTTTAAATATTTGTTAACAGATCGTAAAGAACTGAACAGCCCTAAAAAGGCACCTAAAAGTAATAATATCCCAAATAAGATGTACAAATGATTAACGTCTTTTAACAAAATTAAATCATCGATCTTGGTGTAGGCGTATTCGCTAATGCCCCACAATGCTGCGGAAGCTAATAAGCCAGACAAAAGCCCATGCCCTATGGATCTAAACATAAATGGCCTGCGAATAAATCCGTTGGTTGCCCCAACCAGTTGCATACTTCTAATTAAAAAACGTTGGGTAAAGAGAGCGAGTTTTATGGTGTTATTTATTAATATAATAACTACTATAATTAGTATTGAAGCGAATCCTGCAAGGATTAAACTAATGTTTCTAATATTCTTATTTATAATATCAACTAAGTTATTTACATAAATAACTTCGAATATACCCGGTTGTTTAAGAAGCCGTTCTTTAATAGAAGTCATCTTAATTTCTGATTGGTATTCTTCGCTTATATTAATTGTAAAAACGTCTCTCAAAGGATTTTCTCCCAAAAAGGAGGCAAAATCTTCTCCAGTTTCAGCTATAAAATTGGTAGCAGCCTGCTTTTTAGAAATGAATTGTATTTGCGGCTTGCCATCGGAATTTTTAGAAATAAAATCTGCTTGCTCTAATGAATGCCTTATTTTGGTTAGTTCAGATTTTGAAACACTCTTGGTGAGGTACACCTGAATTTCTATATTTTCTTTAATAAGCTTGGTGAGCTTTTGCGAATGCAACACCAAAAGGCCTAACAGGCCAATAATAAATAATGCAATAGAAATGGAAAATACAACACTTAGGTAGGGGTACGAACCTAGTTTTCTTTTTTTTGCTGACGAAGAAGTTTTCAAATTTGGCTAGACTTAAGATTCAAAGTTAACCAAATATAAATGAAGGGGTACGTAAAATTTACCTTAAAGCACTTAGTTTATTTTTAAGACTTTTATTCGTTACTGGTTTTAATGAAGTAATCTTATCCGAATTCTCATTAATGTAGTAATAATTTGACTTATAAAATAAATAGTAATCAGTACTCTCGTTTTTATTGAGCTCTAATATTTCGAATAGGCCTTCTTTAAAATCTCCGTATAAAACAATACCTTCATTTGAATATTGGTAATGAAAATTATACTTCTTTTTAAGCTTAACTTCAACATTAACTTTGCTATTTAAGTTAACAGATGAGTTACTAATGGCTTCAGGTATGTTTAGCTTTTCCTCAGAGATATTTCCAGAATCCATTACATCTTCGCTTGAAGGTAAGTTTGGAGTAACAGGTTGCGGGCTTGTTGCTTTTGAGGTAGTTGAAGCAGGTTTTATTAATTCTTGTGATTTAGCAATTCTTGTGGTTACTGGAGCTGCTTCCTTAAGCTTTGGGGTTGCAATACTTTCTTCTTCAGAATTTATAACGGCCACTGTTTTTTGAACAGGAGTTGCAATTATTTGTTCGGAGTTGGTGTAATACCAAAAAGCAGTCCCTAATAGGATGGTTGCTGCTCCACCAAAAATATATTTGTATAATCCAGAACTAGCCGTGTTAAAAGCAGAAATTGGAACCTGATTAAGCATTGCTTTTAATTCGGCTTTTCGTGCTTCTTTAATTCCATTAATAACGTCTTTCTGGAAATTAAACTCTGTATTTAATTCAGTATTGGTTTCAACTTCGTTTAAAAAATCAGCTTTTTCTGTATCGCTGAACTCGTTGTTAAAATAAGCCTCTACTTTTTGAAAATTCTCCATAACTAGTCTAAGAAATCGTGTTCTGAGTATTGTGATTTAATAACTTCATCCAACTTTTTCTTGCATTTATATTTTTTTGTTTTAGCTGTATCTGTGTTGGCAAATCCTACACGTTCAGCTATTTCTTTCATAGACATACCATCAAAATAGTAATACGATAAAACCTTTTTACAAGTTTCACCCAATTGATCAATGCACGCTCTTACTATTTTTGCCTTTTCTTCAGATTCGTGCTGTTGGTAATGTGGTCTATCGTGTTGTTCGTTTGTATGTCTCTTTTTTCTATCTAATTCTTTACGCCATAAATTGAGGCAAATACTATAAATATACGTGCTAATTTTTGAGGTTAGCACTAAATTACCACTCACCGCTTTTTGCCAAAAAACCACTACAGCTTCTTGATAAATATCTTTGGCTTCTTGTTCGGTCCCGCTGTTGTTTTGAACCAAACGCATCATCATTCGATAATTCTTTTGGTAAACAACCTCTAAGGCTCGTTCATCGCCCCGACATATTTCTTTAAATATCTCTTGGTCGGTCATTAGTATTTGTGGTTTATACAGTTAATGTTTAGTTAGTAACCCCGAAAAGTACAAAAAATACGATACGCTGTTTACTTAATTCTTTAAGAATTACTAATTGCCAAAGTTGCTACTTTTTAATGGATTAATACTAAACCTTTATTGCTGAGAGATTAAAAAAATGAGATGAACAAAAAAGCGCCCCGTATGAAACGGGGCGCTTTAAAAACCAAACCTAAACTTTATGAAAAAACTTATACTTCAAAGGTGGAGGTTAGTTGTTTATGTTTTATCGGATAAATACCTATTTGTTAAAAATAGGCAAAATACCTAATCAGCTTTTAGCCAAGTTTGTGTTCTAAAAAAGAAAGAAATGTAGCCTCTTACTTGGAGGTTGCCATCCTCTACCCAAAGTTTGCAATCATAGGTTTTTCCATTGCCAGGGTCCAATATTTCACCATCTTCCCATTCATCCCCGTCTTTTTCCATGTTTGTGATAATGGTCATTCCAATTACTTTTTGCCCTTTACGGGAATCTGTACATTCTGTACAAAAAGGGTCTTGGATTTCGTTTGGTGATAAAAAGAGTTTAGTGATTTTCCCAAAGGCCTTTCCATCTTTCATATAAATTTCAACGATAGACTTTTCTTTACCTGTTTCATCATCAATAGATTTCCATGTGCCAATAATAGATTGGCTATAGCTGTTTGAAATTAAGAAACTAAATAAAAGTATTAATGAGACTTTAATGATATTCATATACTTGGGTTTAAATAAAAAGGCTCCTAAAAGGAGCCTTTAAAATGATTTAGGTTTTAATTAATTGCTTTCTGTAACCTCATGAAGGTTGCTGTCCACTATAATTTCAGTTGCTGGCTTCGATATTTCTGTATGCGCGTTATGCGATTTTACAGAAATATGAGGCGCAATAATTAAAGCTACAATAGAAGTAAGTTTAATTAATATGTTCATAGATGGTCCAGATGTATCTTTAAATGGATCTCCTACGGTATCTCCAGTTACTGAAGCTTCGTGAGGAGCAGATCCTTTATATTCCATTTTCCCATCTACCATAACACCTGTTTCAAACGATTTTTTAGCGTTATCCCAAGCTCCTCCTGCGTTGTTTTGGAAGATTCCCATCAATACACCTGAAACAGTAATTCCTGCAAGAAAACCACCTAATACTTCTGGTCCAAAAGTAAAACCAACAATAATCGGAGAAAGAAGTGCGATTAACCCTGGTAGAACCATTTCTCTAAGTGATGCTTTGGTAGAAATATCTACACATTTATCGTACTCAGGCTTGGCTTTATATTCCATTATACCTGGAATCTCTTTAAACTGACGTCTTACTTCTTTTACCATTTCCATCGCAGCTCTGCCAACTGCAGCAATTGCTAATGATGAGAAAATGTAAGGAATCATACCTCCTACAAATAAACCTGCAAGTACATCTGCCTTGTAAATGTCAATACTATCTATACCTGCTACCCCTACAAATGCTGCAAATAATGCTAAGGCAGTTAATGCTGCTGAAGCAATGGCAAATCCTTTACCTGAAGCAGCAGTAGTGTTACCAACTGCATCTAACACATCGGTACGGCCACGTACTTCTTTTGGTAATTGACTCATTTCTGCAATTCCTCCTGCATTATCAGCAATTGGGCCAAAAGCATCAATCGCTAATTGCATAGCAGTTGTCGCCATCATTCCTGCTGCTGCAATGGCAACACCATATAAGCCAGCAAAATAATGTGATCCGTAAATTCCTGCTGCCAATACTAATATTGGTAAAACAGTAGATTCCATTCCTACAGCTAAACCGCCAATAATGTTGGTTGCGTGCCCAGTAGCAGATTGTTGTACAATTGAGTTAACAGGTTTTTTACCCATTGATGTATAGTACTCAGTGATTATGCTCATAAGTGCTCCAACAATTGAACCAACTACTATCGCATAAAACACATCTAAATTCGTAAATTCGAATCCTCTAATGGCAAGGTTTGTAGGTAATAACCAGGTAACCAATGGGTAAGATGCTGCAACTACTATAATAATAGAAGACCAGTTACCCATGTTCATCGCTTTTTGTACCGAGCTATTTTCTCCAGAGATTCGAACAAATGTCATTCCGATGATGGAAGCTATAATTCCAACTCCTGCAATAAGCATTGGCAATAACATTGGCGCCATTCCACCAAAAGCATCGTTAGATGTAATTTCTTGACCTAATACCATTGTAGCCAAAATTGTAGCTACATAAGAACCGAACAAATCAGCTCCCATTCCAGCAACATCACCTACATTATCACCTACATTATCGGCAATGGTTGCAGGGTTTCTAATATCATCTTCAGGAATACCTGCTTCTACTTTTCCTACTAAATCTGCTCCAACATCAGCAGCTTTGGTATAAATACCTCCACCGACACGGGCAAATAGTGCAATAGACTCAGCTCCTAATGAAAACCCAGCTAATACTTCTATAACTGTTTTCATTTCAACACCTGTTGCAACGAATGTTTCAGGAACAAATAGTTGTAATAAAACGATAAATACACTGCCTAGTCCGATGATTGCAAGACCTGCAACACCTAGTCCCATTACTGAACCTCCTCTAAACGCAACTTTTAACGCTTGTTGCAAACTTGTTCTAGCAGCTTCTGTAGTTCTTACATTTGCTTTTGTGGCAATGTTCATTCCTAAATAACCAGCAAATGCAGAAAGTACAGCTCCTATAAGAAATGAAATTGCAATTACTGGGCTAGAGTCTTCTACTAAAGTGCCAGAATAGCCAAGTAGAATAGCTGTGATTATAGCAAAATAAGAAAGCACTTTCCACTCTGCTTTTAAAAAGGCCATAGCACCATCGGCTATGTATTTTGCAAGTTCTTGCATTTTAGCATCTCCAGCATCTTGTTTAGATACCCAGGCACTTTTAACCATCATAAAAATGAGGGCAATTACTCCCATTGCTGGGATTAAATAAATTATATTGTTCATACTATTTTTTTACACGTTTTT
>CAZDQR010000019.1:0-19983 GCA_964507315.1 uncultured Roseivirgaceae bacterium | reverse complement strand
CATAGATATGCAATTTACAAAGATTATATTAGGTAGCTAAGTGATTATCTCTAAAGAAAAATATAAGCGCTCTTGTATTATGTGCCACACAAGCCCTGAAGCCAAGGCACCACTTGTACACGACCAAAAGGCGTGGAATAAAATACTTGAAGTAAAAACAATGGACTCATTACTAAAGAATGTGATGTCTGGTTATAACGCAATGCCTCCTAAAGGGCAATGTGGAGATTGTACAGAAGAGGAATTAAAATCTCTTATTAAGTTTTTAGCAAATAAGTAAGCAATTGTATTAAAATTCGATTTATGAAAAGAAGTAAATTTCTTAAAGTAACAGGTGCAACATTAGTGGGGTCTTCTTTGGCAGGAGGAGCTTTATTAACATCTAAAAACTATGTAAGAGCTGATTACAGTGATGAAAAGTACAAGTGGATGAATTGGTCTGAATTGCAAAAATGTAATCCAAAACAATTTGCGTCACCCACATCGGAGGATGCACTTATAGAAATTATGCAAAAGGCGGAACAATTGCGTTTTGCGGGTACAGGCCATTCTTTTATGCCTTTGGTGCCAACTGATAATACCATCATCTCTTTAGATGCCATGAGTGGTGTAATTAGTACAGATAAGTTAACTAATACTGCAAAAGTAAAAGCCGGCTCTAAACTTGCCTATTTGGCACGTGAGTTTGATGATATTGGCCAAGCATTTGTGAATTTGCCAGACATAAATACACAAACCTTAGCAGGAGCTACAAGTACTGCAACACATGGAACAGGGGCTAATTTTATGGCAATGCATGCCTATTTTAAGTCTATGCGGATAATTACGCCTCAGGGAGAAGTTATTGATTGCAGTGAAAATGATAATAGAAACATTTTTTATGCCGCAAAAGTTGGAATTGGTAGCCTTGGTGCTATAACTGAAGTTACCTTACAGAATAGACCTGCCTATGCTTTGCATAGGGTTGTTACTTTTAAAACGCTAGCTTGGGTGTTAAAAAATGCAGAGAATGAAATGCTCAGTAACGAACACGCAGAATTCTGTTATATTCCGCATTCTGGTATGTGCTTATATATTAAGCATGATATTCATGAAGGAGAATTAAATCCTAGATTGGTTAGCGAGGATGAGGATAGCTTGGATTTACTAAAGCAAGTACGTAATTATACTTCTTGGTTCCCCTGGTTACAGAAAAATACGATTTCGTTTTCTATGGAAGAAGATGCTATTATTGAAGACTACTCCGATGATTCGTGGAGGCTTCTATCTCAAGCTAGAGTATCTAAATTTAATGAATCGGAATATCATATGCCGTTTGAAAATGGGATAGACTGTTTTAAAAAAGTGTGTGAGTTAATGGATACTAAGAAAGATGCTTATTATCCTATTGAGCTTAGGGTAACAAAACAGGACGATGCCTTTCTTAGTCCTTTTTATAAGCGGGATACCATTTCTGTAGCTATTCATGCTGCTAACACAGAAAAATATCAATACCTATTAAAAGATTTTGGGCCGATTTTTAAGCTACATGAAGGAAGGCCTCACTGGGGTAAACTAAATAATTTTACTAAAAATGACTTTGCAAAATCTTACCCTATGTGGAATGAATTTTTAGAAGTACGAGAAAGATGTGACCCTAAAGGGAAACTACTAAATTCTTATACGAGCAAAATTTTTGTCTAACGTTCAGCTATAGACCTAATAATTACAAGTAAAAGCATACCTTGGTAAAGAACTGATTCACGATTATTTATATGAGGGATCTAGCCTAAAGAATTTCCTTCTAGTGCTAAAAGGAGACCCCGTAACAAATTCGGAAAAAAGCACTACGTGCTACTTTGCCGGACTTGTTCAGGCATGCTCTTTTAATGTTTCAATAAAATTCTCTATTAAAGCGCTAGTGGTGAATAAGCAGTATTAGCTTCTGTTTCTAGTATTATTTCTTTGTTTTTGTATTTGAGTATGCAAGTGCCCCCATTCAAAGAAAAGATAGTTGCATCAATTAAATCTCCATCTTTCCATTCCATATCTACCACAAAACCACCACGGGCTTTAAGGCCTTTTACTTTACCTGTTGGCCAATTAGTTGGTAGGGCTGGTAGAAGTTGTATCACTCCAGCATGGCTTTGAAGTAGCATCTCGGCAATGCCAGCAGTAGTACCAAAGTTAGCATCCATTTGGAATGGTGGATGCTGTCCGAACAGGTTCAATGAAGTGCTTTTATCTAACATTACATACAAACTTTTTTCTGCATTTTCCCCTTCTTGCAATCTTGCATATTGGCTAATTAGCCAAGCCGCACTCCAGCCTGTATGTCCACCACCATTTTTAATTCTATAATCCAATGATTTTTTTGCTGCAGCAGCTAATTCTGGTGTTTCTTCCAAATTAATTTGAGAGCCAGGGTGAAGGGCAAACAAATGAGAAATATGACGGTGCCCTGGTTCTACCTCCTTGTATTCTTGTGCCCATTCCATTAAGCGGCCATCGGAACCAATTTTTGAAGGAGCCAAATTATTTCTAGCCTCTGTTACAGTAGTTACAAACTCATTTTGCTTGTTCAATACTTCCGAGGCTAATATAAAATCAGTAAATAATTGCCATATCACCTGTTGGTCGTGAGTTGGCCCCATGCTAATAAATGATCTACTTCTATCGGGTGCTTTAAAGCTATTTTCGGGAGATACTGCAGGCCCTGATACTAATTTTCCTGAGTTAGGATCTTCTACTAGCCAATCCATATAAAACTCCGCGGAGCCCTTTAAAACAGGATACATTCTTTCCAGAAATTCTTTATCGCCTGTAAATGAATAATGTTCGAGTATATGAGAACAAATCCATGCACTACCGCCTGTGTGCATTCCCCAATCCGCATTTTCCCCTGGCGAAGTGTAACCCCAAACATTGGTTACGGGGTGTACAACCCAACCCTTATTATGGTATTGTATTTCAGCAGTTTTTGAGCCAGGCTCCACCATTGATTCTATTAAATCAAATAAAGGCAGATGCATTTCGGATAAATTAGTTACTTCCGCAGGCCAATAGTTCATTTGCACATTTACATCGGTATGGTAATCTGCATTCCACGGATTTTGGATTTTATTGGCCCAAATGCCTTGTAAATTAGCAGGTAATGTACCTGGGCGCGAGGAGGAAATAAGTAAATATCTACCATATTGAAACATTAGTTCTATTAAATGTTTATCAGGGTTTTCAGCACTGAAATTTATTACCCGTTCATCTGTAGGTATGGAAGGTGCAATGCCAGGTGTTATATCGAAACGTACTCTGTTAAAATACGACTGATAATCTTTTTTATGTGCTTCAAATAATTCATCATAGCTTTTAGTTACCGCTTCGTTAATTCTAGTGTTTGTTAAATTTACATAGTCTCGCCCTTTATAATCAGGGTATTCTTGCACATAATCAGTTGAGGCAGCCAGAAAAATAATTACTTCGTCAGCATCTTTCACTACTAATTTTGAACCCTCAAAACTGACCTTGCCATTCTTATTAACGGCTTTTAATCGTGCCATATATTGCAAGCCATCGCCTCCTTTGCCATTTGTTAAGGTTCCAGACATTACTAATTGGTTATTTTTATAATGGGTTTTAAAACGCTCAGGCCGATCCATAGTAGCACTAAAAGAGATTTTTCCTGGGGTATCGGCAGTAAACCTTGCCACCATAACTTGGTCAACACTTGTGGTAAATATCTCCCGTTTATACTGTACACCATTTTGCGTGTAACTTACTCGTATAATGGCCTCCTCTAAATCAAGCTCTCGATGGTAGTTTTCATACCCAGCATCGCTGTTATTGTTTATCCATAAATCACCCAATGTTTGAAAGGATCCAAAAGGAACTTCGGCTCCATTACCATGCCCTGTTCCTTCTCCTTTACATACTTGAGTTTGGTTGGTAAGTTTAGTTGCCGCTTTAAATTTACCAGCGAATAAGAGCTCTCGTATTTTTGCTTGTGCGTCAAATGCATTTGGGTTATCATTATCAGCTGCACTGCCCGACCACATACTTTCTTCATTCAACTGAATGCGCTCTTTGTTTACATCACCAAAAACCATTACCCCTAAGGATCCATTGCCCAAAGGAAGTGCTTTAAGCCACTCATCGTCATCTTTCCATCCAGTATGGCTATCCTTAACCGATGCATTGGCAGGGCTGTTATACCATAATATTAAACTGTTATTTTCTTTAGGTGGAAATTGTAAAGAAGCAAATAGGAGTGCTGAGCCCACTAAAATTAACGGGACTAAAATGCGAGTTGTTAAGTGTTGTAATTTCATAATTAGTTTAAAAAAGTTTTTCTACTCCTTTGATCGATTTAGGTTTGATTTGCAGTAAGTCTAATACGATTACCTCATTCTTGCCTTCTTTTAAGAAAGGAGCAGGGCAGTAGAGCGCGTGTTGTGGGCCCACCTCCCAATATTTACCAAGGTTATGACCATTCACCCAAACCATTCCCTTTTTGTATTTCGACATATCTAGGTAGGTATCAGCGGGTTGCTCAAGGCTGAATTCTCCCTTAAAGAAAATGCCTTGTTTTTTATTGCTTTCAGCAGGTTTTAAGTTGTTAATATAATCAGGCTTCATTGGTAGGGTGTAAACCTGCCAGTTCATTAATGTCATTCCGTTTAGCGTAACCCTTTCTGTAATCCCTTTTCTATCAATTAATTCCTTAGCGAAATTTATTCGCCCCATCCCTTCCACAAATATTTCCAATACGGGGGTTTTACTCTCAGACTCAGGCAACTCAATTGAGTTCTCACCCTTGGATCGATCAACAGTGCCAATAAATTTGCCATCTACAAAAACGGTGGCAAAATCGTGAAGTTCCGTGATAAGCAGTTTTCCCTTTTTGCGGCCTATTAATTCAGTTCTATAAAGTGCAAAGCCGTAATAGTGGTCGTAATACTCAAACGGCTTTGGCTGTACTGATTTTATAGGATCCTTCAGGTTGTCCCAAACAGATGAGACTGCTTTCATTTCAATATCAGGAATAGAAATAGCCCGTATTGGAGTAGGTAACGCAGTAGGTGTGTTATCGAGTTTGTACTCACTTAATAATTTTTGGAGGGCAAAATACTTTGGAGTAGGATTACCTTGTTCGTTAATTGGAGCGTCATAATCATAGCTTGTAATATCTGCTCGGTAATTGCCAATGCCTGTTGCATTAGCACCTGCAGAATAACCGAAATTAGTACCACCGTGCAGCATATAAAAGTTGACAGATAGTTTGTTATCCATTAAAAAACGAACTTCTTCTAATAGTGGCTTTATTGCAGGTTTTTGAAAATCTTCATCCCAATGGGTGAGCCAACCAGGGTAGGTCTCGCTACTAAAAACGGGCACTCCAGGGTTCATTTTCCGGGCTAAGTCAAAATTTCGTTGGTTCCCACCTGGGTCTAAACCCACGGCTACACCGGGCAATGATCCTGCCTCTAACATATAAGTGGTTGCGCCATCTGAGGTATAGTATGGGATATCTATACCTGCTTGATCCCAGAGCTCTTTTAGTTGCTTCATATAAGCCCTGTCGTTGCCATAGCTTCCATATTCGTTTTCTATTTGCAGCAGAATAATGGGGCCGTTATTAGTGATTAGGTATGGCTTTATTTGTTCAGCCATAGTCTCAATATAGGTTTCAACTGAACTCATGTAGCGAGGGTCAGTGCATCTTAATTTAATATCTGGAATACTAAGTAAATAGGGAGGAATGCCACCCAAGTCCCACTCTCCACACGAATAAGGGCCTGGTCTAAACAAGAGCCACATGCCTTCTTCTTGGACAATTTCTATAAACGCTCTTAAATTTCGGTTCTCAGTAGTAAAATCAAATTTACCTTTTTCAGTTTCATGGAAATTCCAAAATACATAGGTGGCAATGGTATTACAACCCATTGCTTTTGCCATTTGAATCCTGTGGCGCCAATATTCCTTTGGAATTCGAGAGTAATGCATTTCTCCAGAAATTATTTGGAAAGGTTTTCCATCAAGAATAAAATCTTTGGAATCCATAGTGAATGTATGGTTTGCTTGATTTGTACTTGTAGCTTGTTGTGCAATAGAATACCTTCCGGTTAAAGCAAAAAATGCAATTCCAATTGCCTGTAATAAACTGCTTCTTTTCATTAGTGATTTGTTTAAATGCTTAATGGTTTGCTCAATGATACATTAAAATAATTTTATCATTTTGTTATTTTAATCATACGAGAGTATTAGGTCTTCTTGGTTGCCATAACCGTTGAGTACAAGCCTGTTATTATATATTTCTAAAATACCATAAGAACTCATACTTGTATTTACCATTCCAGAAATACCAATATAATGCACGCCTTTTTTATAGGCATAACCACCTTCGTGGCGGTGCCCACTTATAAAGGCTACTACGTTCATATTCTTTTCAATAATCTGACTAATTTCCTTATTATTCCAAAGGTTGGTGCTTGCCTTTGGTCGTATTGGCATATGAGAATATATAATAACCTTTTGGTTTTTTAACTCGGCATCTTTAAGCTCAGATTTTAGCCAAGCTATCTGTTTCACGCCAATACCGCTATTCCAATTATACTGATTCTCTTTGCCTTTAGTTTTTTTATATAAAGCGTCAATTACTTCGGTATCATAATGATGAAGCACATTTGAAAAATAAGAAACATCGGTAGCATCCAAAGCAATAAAACGCCATCCTTTGCTTTCATACGAATAGTAATAATCGGGCATTGATAAAGTTGTAAGGATGTTTTTCATCTGAGATGAATCCACTGAAAAATCATGATT
The DNA here is from genome assembly GCA_964507315.1 of uncultured Roseivirgaceae bacterium. Classification (GTDB taxonomy): domain Bacteria; phylum Bacteroidota; class Bacteroidia; order Cytophagales; family Cyclobacteriaceae; genus JAKISE01. The sequence continues at coordinate 13,185 of CAZDQR010000019.1, read as the reverse complement.
GCCAAGTACATGATATGAAGGAGTGCCTTGCTTTACACATTGATAAACGGGCATAATAGAATCATAGCTTTGCCACTCCGCATTAATAATGTCCCCAAGATTTTGAATCATATCAACATTATAATAATTCAATGTATCGATTGCTTCTTTTAGTTTCCAGAGCGATTCTCGGTACTGCCTTTCGCCTGCAGCTGGAATATCTTGGTATTGAGGGTCGGCAATTAGTCCAATTTTAAGAATTGGATTATTTTGCGAATAAGCCGTTGAGCTAATTACTAGAAAAACGAGAATAGGCCAAGTATAAGTTATGGTTCTCAAAATATATTTATCAAGAGTCATATTCTAAAATATAGTTATCTAAGCTAATTTGATTAAAATTGAGAAGATACTAATTGAGTGTGTCTTATTTGGTATAAATGAAACCGTAATTTTATCTATGCTATTTAGTTTGTACCGCTTAAACGAATTATGCTTTTAAATTAGATCAGTTAATGAGATGCCAAATACGTGTTCCACTAGCTCATTTAAAACTGATTTATCTCCTTCAAAATGAAATGTTTGATTGGTATGAGTTGCCTCTTCTCCTGATTTTAGCCCAAGAGCAGGAGAGGAGCTTTCCAATTCATAAAAGGGACCTAACTGACTTCCATCTTCTAATTTGCCATCGTTATAGGCATTTACGGCATCGCCTTTAAATGGGTTTTCTTGATGTTCCCATAAAGAATTCACATATTCATCACTAGTTGCAGGCAAGGAGAACTGCGTAATAGTCAATACGTTGTTGGTGGCATCATAGCTGCCTGCAAATGGGAGTGCTCTTTGTGGAGATACGCCTATTTTACCACGACTATTGCCATCGGCTTTATATAAGATCACCTCTTTTTTTATACGCAAGCGATTGGCTCGTACTTTGCCGAAATAATCATCCGTTACAATTTTACCAAGTACCTCTTCATTGCCCGGTTTAAAAGGAATGATGATGGTTGTCTCATCTGTTGAATTAAACATGCTCAACAGCCAAATCGATAATTTGCCAGAAGCATTATCCCAGTTGTTTTTGCCTGTGTTTGAAAGCTTATTGGTGGTTTGATAACCAACCATTGTTAACCCCTTTGGCAGTTGAAACCTTAAAGATGATTCTGCCTCTTCTGCCTTGAGCAGTTTAATACTTCTATCAACTTTCAAGTTTAGTTCAGTTCCCGAGTAGTTAACCAAGTGCATATGCTTTTCGAAATGAGCTTCATTCTCATTAACACTTGTTACTTCAAAACTTTCTGTATCTAACTCTTTAGGCACTTGCCAATACTCAAAATCGAACGGAGTATTTGGCTTAAAATAGATCGAAAATTGACCTCCTTCTGGCCCTAACCAAAATCGTTCTTCGCCCCCCATTGGGTGCACATGCTTCACCTTTTCACCAGAGGCTATTAAATCATGATTGATCCATCCGTAGCTTTTGCCAGATTCACCATTAGAGGTGCTCGTCATTACTCTGCCTTGTAACTCAGGCACAATTAAGATGCTGGCATTCGCATTCTTCAATTCTATTAAATTGGCGTAGTGCGATTTTAGAAAGGCATTGTCAAATCCAAATGTTCCTTTAATGCCGGCTGATGATGAACTCATATTAATTGATCTAAGTAAGATTATTTCTTTAATTATTGGAGGCTATAAATCTGATTTAAAGGCAACCATTTTTCTCCTTCGTTGGCCCAAGGTAATTTTTGTTGGTATTTCCACATTAATGCTTCCCATTCTTGCACCTTATCATTACCTGCATCCATTTTAGCTTTTTTATATAAGCTAAAATGGGCCTCCACTTCCATTATCATAAATAGCCTATTCTCGATATTATAAATTTCCATATTTATGATGCCAGCTTCTTTTAAGCTCTCCGTAATCTCTGGCCAAATTGATTGATGCCTTTTTATATAAGCATCAATAAGTTCTGGGTCGCTTATTAAATCACAAGCAAAACATAATCGGTTCATAAGTGCAGTATTTAATTAATGTGCCTAACCAAAGTTATATTGAATTTAGTTTGCTTAAAAATTAAAGGGATAGAGCCATGTTATTTGGGATAAACCGGGCTTAGAAATTAAATTTAAACCACTCGGAACCAGGCCCAGCATACATAAAAGTTAATTTCATAGATAGGGCAGAAAATATGGGCATTGTAAATCTGAATGAAGTACCCAATGCCATATTTGGCCGCTTAATAAATAGGTTGAAATAATTATCTGTTCCAGCGCCCCAATTTGCAAAGTAGCTGTTTTCAATGGCAAGCCAATTCTTATTTAACCAGGTTAAATGTACACCTGCATAAGCTGAGTAATAAGAGTTTCCATAAATCTCTCCAGAACGGATGCCTAATACATCAGAAGAACCTCTACTGTATTGATAAGGAATATTGGCCGTGGTATATCCTGTTCTGATCCAAGTAGAAAACTGAACAATTGAATTATATATTTTATGGTATTGAGCACTTAGTCCAAAGGAATGATAGGTGGGAGATTCACTATTTAGGCCTATTGTTATACCATAAGAGGCACCTATCAAATAACCATCAGCTCGATGTCTTTTTCTATTTATAATACCAACAGATTCACTAACACCGATTGAAAGCAAACTATGTTTATAAGGTAGTAACTCAACACCAAAGGCCAACTCCTCAGGCGTTAATAAACTCAAATTTGTTTCGTGATAAGCATACCCAATTGAGAGGTTGGGTGAAAAACGATAACTATCGTCTAAATGCCAAGGGTTGCCTATGGATGCGTAAACTTCAAATTTTTTAATTGGGGAGAGCATTGTTGGTACATAACTAACCGAATCTATTTCTTGCTGGGCATTATAAGCTATTACTTTATTTATGTTTCTTTTAACTTGGTTACCGACAACCATGCCAAAACCGAGGGTCATATTTTTATATAAAAGTTGCCTAGGGATGCCAAAATTAAAACTGTAGGAAACGCCAGTTGGTTGTTTGTTCCACTGGAGGTTAAGTCTTGTATTGCTTCCTATAAAGTTGTCATCGCCATAGCCAAAACTATAATTATAATCTTCATTACTGCTGTGATCAATAGAGAGAAGCGGGTAAAATTTAACAGCATCTAAGGCTTTGATAATTATATAATTACCGGAATCGGTTTCGTTAATTGTGTAGTTTACATCCGAGAAATTACCAATGTTCCACACTTTGGTTATAGAACGTTTAATTTCACTATAACTAACAACATCGCCTTCAGTGAATTCAAGCTCAGAAAGTATAATTGAGTTCCAAGTAATCCAATTTTTTCAATGACAATTTTATCTATTTTAATGGTGTCACTATTGGATTTAACTGATTGTTGTGCTTGGATTAGACCTGAGGAAGCTAATATAAGGCATACCACTATCACTAGGATTTTAGAAATAGAAGTGACGCTAAGAGATAGCATAAAAATTGCCTTTGTGGTTTAAAACAAAGTTAAATGCTGGTTCTAAAGGTTGAAAATTAATGGTATGGAACGATTTTATTAGGGGTGAATGTTGGATAAAAGACCTATCTACTTCTCAATTTGAAGGTATTCTTTAAAATCCTTTTGGTAGGTTTTAGAAACCTGAATGGTATTGGGGATATTGCAAACCACTAACGACATTTTTTGGCCTGATTTTTTTACAAAAGTGAGGTTGTTTAAATTTACCATATAACTTCGATGGCACCTTTTTACGGGCAAGTCTTTGAGTACAACTTCTAGATTTTTTAGCGAATTTCTTAGTAGTTCCTTTTTGAATTCTTCCCCGTGTTTATAAAATATCAACACATAATTATCGGTAGATTCTAAATAAAGCAAATCATCAATAGGCAAGCTAAATTTAATATTGCCATTATCATCTGGCAACTGTAGCATTTCATTAGTTAATGTAACCGTTGATTTTACATTTTTAAGTTTGATTAACTCCGTTCTAAATTTAAATACAGCAAGTATTAAGAGTGCAATAACATAGGGAATAATGGCACTTAGAGTTACAATTTTTATGTTAAAAAAGAATTTTTCTACAAAAGAGTTAAGCGTAGGTAAGTCGTCATAAATAAAGGTTAACACCAATGTTATGGCTAATAATTCTATGAAAATATAAATTAAAAATTCCTTTACTAGGAACGTTTCAAGATTGAAGATCCTTCTGAGAACAAATTGAGAAAATCCAACGCCAATACCGGCTAAAATTCCGAAACCCGTTAAGGTTATAAATACAGTTTCGGTGGTAGGTGCCCAATTATCAATGTTAAAAGGTAAATAAATATTTAAAAACACGATAAGGTAAAAAGAGATAAAGAGCGTTAAAAACAAACGATCCTTTGTATCATCTAATAATCCTAGGGGGCTATTTAAATACTCTTTTAACTTCATTTAATCCTCTATATATAATTTTGAGAAGCACCAAAAATATAACATAAAAGTGTTTATAGAGAATTGATATTGCTAATATTTATAAGTTATTTTTAAATGAAACCTTATCTATTTTTTATAGTGTTTTTTAAGCTATTGAAGCCAAAAAGTAATATTACTAGGCTTTCAATTCCTTTTGAGCAACTTACACAAGTCCCTTACCGAATGACTTTAGCCGCCTTCAGGCGAAATCTAACCTATCGGCCTTTAGCCGATACTCCCTTTAATTACAGCGTATAAATTAATGCCTGCTTTTATGTTCTCTTCAATTTGCAAAAACTACATATTACTTCGTTAAATCTTTGTTTCTAATTTTTACTTTAGGCTATGCTTGGCATAATTAACACCCATTGCATCGTATCTTTTAACTAAATATTGTAACCGATTTTTAAAATCTTTCCAATTCCTTGATTCTTTACTCGACCAAACCACCTCAGATAATGCCGTCATTCTTGGGAGTGCCATATATTCAACATAGTCTGTGGTGGTCATATATTCTGTCCAAACATTGCCTTGTGCACCAATAATGTGTTGGCTTGCTTCCTTGGAAATTGATTCTGGAATTGGCTCATAGGAATACACTTTTTCTACGGTTAAAAAACCTCCAATGGCTAAGGGTTCTTTTTTTCGTTTGCGGTTAGGTACTTGATAATAGTCGAAATAACAATGAGAACCAGGTGTCATAATTATATTGTGTCCTTCCTCTGCAGATTTAATCGAGCCTTCTAGGTGTCTCCAATACATAACCGTTGCTCCTTCTGCTAAGCCCCCTTCAATTATATCATCCCAACCAATAATGTACTTGTCTTTAGTTTTAAGAAAATCACTAATGCGCTTCATATAATAACTTTGGAGCTCGTACTCATTTGCCAAACCTTCTTTTTTCATTAAATCTTGTGCAAACTCACTGTTTTCCCATTCTTCTTTAGGAGCTTCATCTCCACCAATATGAATGTACTTTGATGGAAATAGATCTGCTACTTCAGATAGGATGTCTTCTAAAAAGGTAAATGTTTCTTCGGTAGGAGCATAAATTTGAGGAAATACTCCCCATTTAGTGGCAACCTTATACTCTTGTTCGAAATTGCCATATTGTGGATATGCAGCTAATGCAGCCAGAGAATGTCCTGGTAAATCAATTTCGGGTATGATGGTTACGTGTTTGGTTATTGCATAGGCTACAATCTCTTTTATCTCTTCTTGGGTGTAAAACCCGCCATATTTTTTACCGTCATACTTATAGTCTTCTTCTTTACCACTCATATGCCCAATAAGAGTCTCGCTTCTCCAAGCACCAACTTCTGTTAACTTGGGGTATTTTTTAATTTCGATCCGCCAGCCTTGATCTTCTGTTAAATGCCAATGAAAGGTATTCATCTTATGCAAGGCAATTAGGTCGATATATGTTTTTATAAATTCAACAGGAAAGAAGTGCCTACCAACATCAAGATGCATTCCCCTATAAGTAAATCGTGGTTCATCAATAATATCAACGGCTGGTAATGATAAAGTGCCTGATACGCCTGTTTCGCTGGTTGGTGGTAATAATTGACGTAGGCTTTGGATGCCATAGAAAACACCAGTTGCTGTTTTTCCTGTAATATGTATTTTGTCTTTCCTGATAGTTAGGGTGTAGCCTTCATTATTACCAACACTATTGTCTAATGCTAGAATAACATTGGCTTCCGATTTATTTTCAACTGTTGTTATGTGATTACCAGATGCAACCGAAAGCATTTGGGTGAGAAAGGTAGCTTCGTTTAGTAATTCATTTGACGCACTTATTTTGGTGCCGGAATCAATTGTAAATCTGCCCTTGGCGATTAGCATTTGAGCTGGCTTCGGGATTATTTTATAGTCTTTGGCATTATTAGTCTGCAAAACACTTTGTGATTTAGCTGAAATTATGCTCCAAACGAGTACTATAAGTAAGATTCTAAGTTTCATATTATTTTAGGCTATGCTTGGCATAATTCACATTCATTGCATCATACCGTTTGGCTATTTTTTTAAGTCTTTTTCTAAAATCTTCCCAGTTTCGTGTTTCTTTACCAGACCATAATACTTCGGCCAAAGCCGTCATTCTAGGAAGTGCCATATATTCAACATATTCTGATGTACTCATATACTCCGTCCAAACATTTCCTTGTGCACCAATAATGTGCTTCATAGCTTTGGGGCTGATGTCGGCTGGCATAGGCTCAAACTCATACACTTTTTGCACAGAAAGATAGCCTCCAATAGCTAATGGCTCTTTTTTTATTTCTTTTTTAGGTACTTGGTAGTAATCGAAATAACAGTAAGATGTTGGAGTCATAATTATATCATGCCCATTTTCTGCTGCCTCAATTATTTCATCATATCCTAACCATTCTCGCCAAAACATAACGGATGCTCCAGGAGCAAGTCCCCCTTCAATTATTTCGTCCCATCCAATAATGTATTTGCCTTTTGATTCCAGCATGTCACTTATTCGTTTGATGAAATAACTCTGTAACTCTTTTTCATCTTTCAGGCCTTCTTTTATAATTAAATCTTGCGCAAACTTGCTCTTTTCCCATTCTGATTTTAAGGCTTCATCACCACCAATATGGATATATTTAGAAGGGAACAGTTCTGCTACTTCAGATAAAACACCATCTAAAAAAGTGAATGTTTCTTCTGTGGGAGCGTAAATTTGAGAGTACACGCCCCAGTAAGTACCCACTTCATACTCCTTGTTAAAATTACCAAGCTCAGGATAGGCAGCTAAAACTGCTAATGAATGACCTGGCAATTCAATTTCAGGAATAATTTCAACATGCTGAGCTTGTGCATAGGCAACAATATCTTTTATTTCTTCTTGTGTGTAAAAACCACCGTGCTTTTTACCATCATACTTTAATTTTCTCTTAGGCCCACTCATATGGCCTATAAGTGTTTCCTCTCGCCAAGCGCCAACTTCTGTGAGCTTAGGGTATTGCTTAATTTCTATTCTCCACCCTTGGTCGTCTGTTAAATGCCAATGAAACGTATTCATTTTGTGCATAGCAATAAGATCGATATAGGTTTTTATAAACTCTACAGGAAAGAAGTGCCTGCCCACATCTAAGTGCATGCCGCGGTAAGAAAACCTTGGGTTATCTATAATATCCACGGCAGGTATGCTTAATGCCGCAATGACACTGGCCTCAGAACTTGGAGGTAATAGCTGGCGTAAAGTTTGAATTCCATAAAAAATACCTTTGGTAGTTTTAGCAGCTAATTCTATATGATTAGTTCGTACTGTAAGTTTATAGCCTTCAATCTGCTCCAAAGTAGAATCTATTTTGAGCACTATATTGCCTTGGTCTTCAGATATATTAATTGGTATGTTAAATCCAGACGCAACCGATAACATCTCTGCTAAATAATTCGCTTCATTTTTAGCAATTGCTGCAGTAGCAATAACTGTTTCTGAATTAATTGCAAACCTTCCATCTACTGCCTCAAGGTGTTGTGGCATGGGAATAATAAAATAGTCCGACTTTGAATTCTTTGTAAGACTTTCTTGAGCCGATACTGATAATGCAAATGCACTAAGGAAGATTATTAGGAGGTTTAGTTTCATTATTTTTTTCTATTAGGAGCTCTGTAATTTCTATTTTTTTCTACTAGGTTAATTATGCTTTGTACAGAGTTAGAAGAAGTGAATTTGTCTTCTGGAGTATTAATTACATAATCAAGCAATCTACTTATGGATGATTTTGCTACATGCATTCTGGTATCAGACGAAGCATAATAGATATAGACTGTTCCATCATTATCAGTTATCCAGCCATTAGAAAATAGCACATTTGATACATCTCCTACCGTTTCTTTATAACTAGGCGCCATAAAATACCCCGCTGGCTGATGTATTACTTTGGTAATATCATCAAGGGCTGTCATAAACATGTAGAGCGTGTAACGTAAGCCTGCTGCTGTGTTTCTAACTCCATGTGCTAGGTGCAACCACCCTTTTCCTGTTTTAATGGGAGCAGGGCCAAGGCCATTTTTTAGCTCGTAAATGGTGTGGTATTTTTTATTGCTAAATATTTTTTCGTTTTCAATAACAGGATTGTTGATATCAGAAACTAATCCAAATCCAATGCCACCACCACTACCAATATCTATAAAGCCATCTTGCGGTCTTGTAAAAAAGGCATATTTGCCTTGTACAAACTCACTATGTAGCACTACATTTCGTTGTTGGCCACTCTCGGAAATTAAGTCAGGAAATCTTTCCCAGTTTACTAAGTCTTTGGTTCTAACAATTCCTGCATTGGCAATGGCAGAACTTGTATCACCTTCTTTGGCAGAAGGGTCTTTTCTTTCGGTACAGAATACGCCATAAATCCAGCCATCTTCGTGCTGGGTTAGTCGTATATCATACACATTAGTATCGGGGTTGTCTTTTATTTGAGGAATTACACATGGCATATCCCAAAAAGTAAACTGATCTATTCCATTAGGGCTTTCGGCAATAGCAAAAAATGATTTACGATCGTTTCCCTCAACCCGTACACATAATATGTATTTATCTTTCCATTTTAGAGCACCTGCATTAAATGTAGCATTTATGCCAATCCGTTCCATTCCGAACGAATTGCTAGTTGGGTCTAAATCGTACCTCCATTCAATGGGTGCGTGAGCAGCCGTAATAATTGGATGTTGATATCGTTGAAAAACACCATTAGAGTCTTCTACAGGCTTATTTTTTCTAGCTAGGAGATGATTGTGTGCTTCAAGTATATGTTCCATCCTTTTTGTGCTCATGTTAGATGCATTCGTAAATAAGTTAATCGCTTAAGTTGTTCCACCAATATTTTTTTAACAGATATATACATACAGCTAGTACTGCTAGTGAAACAATCACTGGTGTTAATTGTCTAAATATTAAATACATAGGTAAAATAACAATAGCCGTTTGGGCTATTACGCCTACCATAATATTGAACATATCTTGCTTTGCATTGGCATCTTGCTTAAAGCCTATGTTGTTTGCAATCACTTTTTCTTTGATCGGTTTCCAAAAGCCCCAAGGCCTTACATTAGCATAAAATGCCATTAATACGTTTTCTTCTGTAGGTGGAGCAGAATAGGTGCCGAGAATAGATCCTAAAATAGATGAAATTAGGAGTACTGGAAAGTAGTACAAATCGAGTACTTGGCTAAAAAAGATTGGGAGCAATAATGCAGGAATAATTCCTCCTACCATTCCCCAGAAAAAACCATCGCCATTAAATCTCCACCAATGCCATTTTAAAATATTGGCTACTACATAGCTACCAAATAGGGCAGATACAAGCCATTGCAATACCGAGTTTACGTCTTCTACAAAAAAACCAAGGATTATACTGGTCACGACTACCAAAATCCCAGAGCCGTAATTTAAATATTGAACTTGTTTAGAATCAACTTCTTTTTTCCTGTTTTTAAGATAGATATCGTTAATAATATAAGCTTGTGCTGCGTTTAATGTGCCTGCAAAAGTTGACATAAATGCCGCTAATAGTCCTGCTAATAAAAGCCCTACGAGCCCTACAGGTACAAATTCCTTTATAGCTGATGGAAGTATTAATTCGAAATCAATAGTGCCAGTGGCCGTAAGTAAATCTAGCTCTTCGTAATAGACTAATGCTAAAGCTGCAAAGCCTGCAATCATTAAATACCGAACAGGTAGTAAAACCACGGATACAAACCCACTCATTTTAGAGGCCTCTTTAGGTGATTTTGTAGACAGTATTTTTTGCATATCATAATTAGGGGCTGGGCCTGCTAAACTTACAAGTATGCCCTTAAATACCATCATCATAAAAAAGATGCTGAATAAGCTGAACCCATCAGATTTAATTTTAGCATTTACTTGCGGTATCAATTGAGACCAATCTAAATTGAGTTCCCAGCCAAAGAAAGGGCTCATCCATCCATCGGGTACTTGCAACGTGTTTTCTCCAATGGCTACAAAACCCAAATACCCAATTATTAAGGCCGAAACCGTCATAATAGAAAATTGTATTACATCTGCCCATACAATGCCCGTCATACCGCCTAGTAGTGCATAAAATATGGCAAAAACCGTAAATGCTATACCATATAAATGAGGTATGTATTCTGGTGAAATTGAAAAGGGGAGAAAAGCACTAACTGATTCCCAAGGAATAAATATTTCTACAAACTTTCCTAGACCAATAAAGCCATAAGCCAAAAATCCAAAACAACTTAATAGGGCAAATACCACCACAATCGTATGTGCTTTTTTGCCTCCTTCGCCAAATCCAAATCTGGTCTGAATCCACTCAGCTCCTGTAGAAACGTTCGACCTTCTTAACCATTTAGATAGGTACACCATCATAAATATTTGGTTAAAAACAGGCCAAAGCCACGGTATCCAGGCACTTTTTATGCCATACACAAACATTAATGTTACCAGCCAAATAGTGCCCGATATATCAAACATTCCGGATGCATTGGAAAGCCCTAGCATATACCAAGGAATTGATTTTCCTCCTAAAAGATAATCATCGGTGCTTTTTTGAGCCCTTTTTCTTACAGCTAAGCCAATAACAACCGTTGAAAAAAGGTAGATTAATATAATTGACGTATCAAATAATGTTAACATATAGTTTAATCTTCTAATAAAAAGACCTGAAGGTGTTTTCAGTTAACCAAACTTATATTAGAAAGTATAACATCTATAAAGTAATTCATTGTTTGGTACAAACAAGTTGTATTTGGTGTTAGTATCATATAAAATGTGCTTGCCAACTAAGAATAAATATGAGAATAATTACATTTTAAGCAAAAGTGTTTAAATGGCAAGAGAATACAGGTAGATGTGGTCTAATCTTGTTAAAACAAAGAAATTTGCATCGAAAGGCATTATTTTATGGGTGGTTATTTATCCCTAATAGTGTTTATTTACACCAAAAAGTATGTATATTATAGATTGAACTAAATACGTTAGTTAAGTTTGGTCTAATTCAAATCGAATAATTCCATCCATCTAAAATTATTGATTTTAAACACTTATTAATTTAATATGATTAAAATTTTTACATTGTTTGCTGCAATTGCCCTTTCATTTACAGCATACTCACAAGTCACAGTTTCGGGTACAGTGAGGGATGAATTAACCAACGAAACATTGCCGGGAGTAAATATTTTACTGCAAGGAACTTCCAGTGGAGTAATAACAAATTTTGAAGGCGTTTACCAAATTGAAGTAGCCGAAACAGATACCTTATTATTTTCTTTTATAGGCTATGATGATAAAGTGATTGCCGTGGGCAATAGGACGAACATTGATGTTATCATGTTTGTTGACATTATGAGCTTAGATGAGGTAGTTATTACTGCACTTGATATTAAAAGAGATAAAGCTTCTTTAGGCTATTCAGTTTCTCAATTAGACGCAAGCGAAGTTAACGTAGTAAAAGAGAATAACGTGATGAATTCTCTATCTGGTAAAGTAGCAGGCTTGCAGATTAATACAGGAAATAATGGGGTAGATGGTTCTAGTAGAATATTACTTAGAGGTGTTACAACCATAGAAGGAAATAATAGACCACTTATTGTTGTTGATGGAATCCCTATTGTAAGCAGTAGTGGAGGCTCTAGCATGTGGGGCGGAACTGATGGCGGTGATGCCTTATCGGATATTAACCCAGATGATATTGAATCTATGAGTGTTCTAAAAGGAGCAGGTGCCTCAGCAGCATACGGCTCGTTAGGGATGCACGGAGTTATTTTAATAACTACTAAAACGGGCGCTAAAAAAGATGGTATTGGATTATCGTTTGGTAGTAACTTAACAACTACACATATTGCCTTAACACCAGATCTTCAATATGAATATGGTACTGGCGCCTTTGATCAGTTTGCTCCTATTGGAAGCGATGGAGTTCCTAATTTGGATTACCCTTTTTCTTGGGCATATGGGCCTAAGTTAGAAGGCCAACCCTACACCAACTGGCTTGGCAAACAAGATACTTTTACAGCCCAAGGAAACCCTTATGATGAGTTTTATCAAACAGGGATTTCATTCACAAACTCCTTAGCACTACAAGGAGCAACAGATAAAAGTACTTTTAGAATGTCCTTCACCGACCAAAGAGCTGAAGGTATTGTAAAAAACAATACACTAGTAAGACGTACTTATAATATGAGGGCTTCTACTAAATTAACCGAAAGGTTTAGTGTTAATGGCAAGGTTACTTATATAAAAACCCAAACTGATAACAGGCCACAGCTTGCAGAAGGGGGTGGTAATACAGCCCTTTTACTAGGAATAAAACCAGCAGATGTTAGACTAAAAGATTTAGAAAACAATACTGTAGATGCTGATGGAAACGAAATAAAATGGAGCTCTGATCAAACATTTATCAATCCTTATTGGACTAGAGATCATATGAAAAACAACACTGAAAAGGATCGTTTTCAAGGTGTTTTCTCTGCAAAATTTGATATCAATGAAAATTTTTGGATTACGGCCAGAACTGGAATGGATTACAATCTAACTACTACCTCAAGATCAACTGATAGAGGAGCTTTGGCCGAAAGCCAAGGCAGAGGATTCTATAGTAATTCAAAAGGCAATGCTGCCATTTGGAATTCAGATCTTATCGGTACATACCAAGTAAATATTGGACAATTGGGTATAAATGCAACATTGGGGGCTAATTATAGAAAAGAAGACTTTAGAGATAATCACTTAGCTACATAATATAATCTTTGTAAATTGCATATCTAT
>CAZDQR010000018.1:19304-20503 GCA_964507315.1 uncultured Roseivirgaceae bacterium | reverse complement strand
AATGGCTGCAAACAGACCCTGCCGTAAAGGCAAAAAGATGGAATGTTGAAATGTATCCTTTTACCACTACCGTTGGTGGTTCTTGTGTGGTTGGGGCAGAATACGAAATGGCCATGTATCAGTTTGTGAGGTATGCACCAAGCAATGAAATTGCCAATTATAAATCGAATGCAAATGAGGCAAAGGAAGTTTCTACAACAGCATTAATTTCAGAGCTAGAGAAGAGTGGAGACCTATTAATGGCAGGTTATTTTGGCAGCAACGAAGGTGGGGTTATGGTGCTTAAAAAAGATACTGATGTAAGTAAAATTCAATCTAGTGAATTGGCAAATTTAGGTTCTATATCGTTTGAATTTAAGGAATTATGGATTGCAAAGGGCTCTTTTTGTGAAGAGTAAAAATTAAGCATATGAAGTTTATTTACACCTTATTATTATTTGTACTGGCAACTAGTATCAATGCCCAATCATTAAAAATTGGCATAGTGGCTGATTGCCAATATTGTGATTGCGACTATAGCGAACGATGGAAAAACGATTATAGGCAAGGCCCTCCTAGGTTACAAGAGGCAGCAGATAAATTTAATGCTAATGAAGTAGAGTTAGTCTTTCATTTAGGTGATTTTATAGACCGTGATTTTGCGAGTTTCTCTACCGTTAAACCTATAATGGAGAGCTTAAAAATGCCGCATTATTTTGTGCTTGGCAACCACGATTTTTCAGTGGAAGATAGCTTAAAAAGCAAGGTATTATCAACCCTTGATTTAGCATCGCCTTATTATACTGTTAGAAAAGAAAACTGGTTATTTATTGTGCTGGATGGAACGGATATTAGTCCATACAGCTCTACTGATACGTCTAAAATAGCATTTGCCAATGCACAAATGATGAAGTATGAAAAAGAGGGGAGGCCTCAAGCAAAACCATGGAATGGTGCGCTTGGTCAAGCTCAATTATCTTGGCTAGAATCTCAACTAGCATTAGCAGATGACCAAAAGCTGAATGCAATTGTACTGGCTCATTTTCCGGTGTTGCCACTGGCAGCACTTAATCTTTGGAACGATGTGGAAGTAGTACAAATTCTTGAACGACATAAAAGCGTAAAGGCATATTTTAATGGCCATCATCACCCAGGCAATTATGAAGAGAAAGAGGGTATTCATTATGTAACTTTTCAAGGGATGGTGCTTGGCCAAGAAG